>JBDUCU010000157.1:0-5546 GCA_040003315.1 Burkholderiaceae bacterium
AAGTTTGCCGACTCACCGGCCGACGCGTTCACTCCAGCGGCGGTACAACAGGTGATGGTCAGCAATAGCAACAGCGTGGCGAATTACTACAGCGAAGTATCCTTCGGTCAGCAGCTGCTCAATGTCACGGTGACCAGCGCGTGGCTCCAAGCCGGCGTGGCAACACCGGCGAGCTGTGATTTCACTGCTGTGGGAAACCTCGCCGACTCTGCGGCGAGCGCCGCCGGATATGTCCTCGGTAATTACAAGAATCGCTTTTATGTCATGCCCTACAACCCGACCTGCGGTTGGATCGGCTTGGCCTACGTCGGATTTCCGTATCAGGCGTGGAGCAACGGCTACAACCAACTCTTCGTCTATGGCCACGAGCTTGGACACAATTTCAACTTGTGGCACGCAGGCAGCCTGACGTGCACGGGCCAGGTGATCGGTGGCAGCTGCGGCGTTGCGGAGTACGGCGATCCGTTCGACATCATGGGCAACATCAGCGCGATGCATTTCAATGCGATGCAGAAGTCGGTGTTGAACTGGATTCCGGCAACGTCGGTCAAGACACACGCTTCGGGAACAGCGACATACACACTTTCACCCATCGAGTCGCCTGGACAATCGACGTACGCCGTCAAGATCCCTGCCGCATCCAATCGCACTTATTGGCTCGAGTATCGGCAGCCGATCGGCTTCGACAGCGGCATGGCCAGTTACCCCAACAACGGCGCGCAGATCCGCGTCGCCACACCATTCCAGTTTCCGTGCACGAGTTGCGGAGGCGACGATACTCAAATACTCGATATGACGCTCGGCACGCCTGGAAACTTCGGTGATGCTGCGTTGCTCGTCGGGCAGACTTACACCGACAGCACTTATGGAATCAGTGTCAACGTCGTTTCCGCGACGGCTAGCGCTCTGACGCTCTTTGTTTCCGTCGGCGGCAGCGGGACCTCTACTAGCGTGGCGAGCTCGGCCAATCCCTCGACGGTGGGAGCAAGCGTCACGTTTACGGCGACCGTGAACGGCAATGGCCCTACGGGCAGCGTCAACTTCACCGATGGCGGCAGCTCGATCGCCGGCTGCAGCGCTTCCCCGTTTACCGGTGGGACCACGAACGCCCGGACCGCGACGTGCAGCACCAGCAGCCTGGCTGCAGGTACGCACAATGTCGCGGCGATCTATAGCGGCGATGGCGGCAACGGTGGCTCGACCAGTCCTACTTTGTCACAAGGCGTCAACAAGCCCGCTACGACGACGACGTTGGCAAGCTCGGGCAGTCCGGCGACGATCGGCACGCTTGTTACCTTCACGGCGACGGTGATAGGGATCAATCCGACCGGCAGCGTCAACTTCACCGATGGTGGCACGACGATAACGGGTTGCGGCGCCGCGGCGCTCACCGGGGTCGGCAACACCCGCACTGCCACCTGCAGCAGCAGCACCTTGAGCGCGGGCACTCATAGCATCGTGGGCAGCTACAGCGGTGATGCCGGCAACACCGCCTCGACCAGCCCGCCACTGTCGCAGGTCATCAGCGCCTCGGGCAGCAGCAATGTGGCGCTGGCCAGCGCCGGTGCGGTGGCGTCGGCGTCGAGCAATTATAGCGCCGGTTATCCGGTGGCCTCGCTCAACAATAACGAGCGTGCCGGGGCCAACTGGGGCAATGGCGGCGGCTGGGCCGCCGCCAACGCGCCGCCGGGTTGGGTGCAAATCGACTTCAATGGCAGCAAGACCATCGATCGGGTCGTGGTCTATACATTGCAGGACGGCTACGGCAGCCCGGTCGAACCCAGCGATACTCTGACCTTCAGTGTCTATGGCATCACCGATTTCACCATTCAGGGCTGGAATGGCTCGAGCTGGGTCACGCTGGGCACGGTCAGCGGCAACAATCTGGTCAAGCGAACCGTCACCTTTACCGCCTTTACCACCAATCAAATCCGGGTCAATGTCACCGGGTCGCTGCTCAGCGTCCCCGCCATTACCGAAATCGAAGCCTGGGGAAATTAGCGACTCTGACGTCGCCAAGCATTGGCCATGCCGCTATCGGCAGTTCTTTTTTGCTACACAATTTCGTGTCCAGCGGTACCGAGGTTTCAGGTCAAGCGTTTCGGCAAGTGTGCGGACAAGGTCACGACCCGACAAATTCGAGTTTGATGAGCAGTCCGTTGACGGACCTCACCAGGCATCGATGGCGAGCAAAGAGGATTCTCGTTCTACCGCTTGCCAAAAATCGTGACTCGCGGCGCGAGGCGAGGCGGGAAACCAAGCGCATTCGGGACCATTGATGCGAAAGATGCCTTTTCCACATAGCCAAGATTGCCATCGCGAAGTTCCTGCAAGAATGCGTGGAGCGCGCGCTGTTCTGCATCGCCTTGCTCGGCCGAATAGTCGCGAAGGAATGCCCAGGACACGACAATCCAATCAGGGACGCGGTCGGTGAGAGCCTGTGGCGTCACGAGTTCTTTCGTGAGCTGAACATCACTTAACGGTGGCGCAGCGCCATTGTAGATCACCATTTTCAACGACGCACTCTTCCGCGGCAACTCGGAGCGCCAGCCAAATAACTCAATCCTAGCGCCGTTTGCTGCATTCGTATTCAGCCACTTTTCGGCTTGGTATCTGGGATCTGTCACAAGCGCTATATCCATGGCGATTCCATTTAGGGAAATCGGAACGAACGCGCCAAAAAGAATCACTCTTCGCATTCGTGGCAACGCCGTTGCCGCGCGGGCGAGCATCAGTCCGCCAAAAATCGCCAGGATTTCGCCGAGAGGGAGATATGGACGCTCAATTTCGGAATCGCTGGGCAGTACTTGACAAACAGTGAACACGTAATAGCTGATTGCTGGCCAGCCAAGGATCACCAAAATCCGGCGCTCTCGGAGTCCAGCGTACAAAACCCCGAGGATGCCCGCCGCGAATCCGACCCACCCCAACACGAATACCAGTATTCGCGCCATAGACGCAAGACGCTGGGGCGACAACAAATCGAACCGCCCGAAACTAGTAGTGATGACATTTGCGGATTCTGGCGCGAACCCCCCGGCCACCTTGACGTGATTCACAAATCCGCTGAAATTCCAGATCCAGTTCTCGGCGATCGCGAACGAAACCACAAACACGCCAAGAGCGATGAAATGGCGTCGGTCAAGCGCCGCTCGCGCGAAGCTGGCCGCAGTAACCTCGCCAGAGTTGTGACGAGCGAGCGCGGCAACGAGGTAGAACGGAAGCAAGACAAACGCGCCATAGGCATAGTCTTTCGTCGCTGTCGAGATCGCTGCGAGGATCGCCAAATTTATGTAATGACGCAATCCGAACGTCTGCAGGACGCGGATATAGCAATACAAAGCAGCCGACAACCAAAACATCATCGGCACGTCGAGCGTCTCGACGTGAACGTAGTACACGATCGCTGGCGAGAACCCGAGGATGCAGGCGGCAAAAAAGCCGGCAAGATGAGAATGCAGCGCCCGGCCAATCCGATAAACCCAGTAAACCATCCCGAGCGCCATCGCCACCGATACTAGCCTCGTGATAAGCGCCACGTGCATAAAGATCGTGTCGAAGTGCTGCAGGCCATAGGGGTACCCGCCATCCATCCGCAGTCCGCTTAAATTGCCGAGCAACCACTGCAGCGCCATGTACGGCGCCAGAAATACGAGCAGCACGTAGTAGTGAAAGTTTGGATAGGGCGAGTGCCAGCCCGTATTCCATCCGTCGAGGAAGATCCTTTTCGCGGCGATCAGCGGAATTAACGGATTGGCATCGTAACCCCAAACCACGTCACGATTTGGCAGCCCATGTTGAATCTCGACAATGTACGTAGCAAAGAATGCCGCGAACAATACGAGAAGCATCCGACGCTGCCGATAAGACTCCGACGATGGAGTAGCCGCCTCTGGCTTTGCGGTCAGCGAAAGAGGCAACGGAATGAACGCCTACCGGGAATGGCGCAAGGAAGGCGCTGTGAGCGGCGTGTTGAAGGCGTCCGGCGCCCGATGCGTTTCCGTGGCGGCCTCGATCGTGTAGCGTGGGCGGCGCCTTGCCTCATCTAGCGCCCGCCAAACATACTCGCCGAGCACGCCGAGCATCAACATTTGAAAGCCGCCGATCACCATCACTGCAACCATCAGGGACGACCAACCTTCCACCGGCTGCCCTTTGACCGCGTTGAAGATGATGAACAATGCGTAGCCGAAACCGGCAATGGCGGTCACAACCCCGGTCCACGACATGGCCCGCACTGGCAGGTAGCTGAAGGCGGTGACCGAGTCGACGGCCAGTTTAAGTTTTTTCTTCAGCGTCCAACCGGAGGCCCCATGCAGCCGAGCCTGTTTTACGTAGCTTACTTTTCGCTGGCGAAACCCCATCCAGGCAAGAAGCGCGAACAAGTTGACGTTACGTTCGTCGAACCCTTGGTAGGCGTCGATAACGCAGCGGTCGATCAGAAAAAAATCTGCGCCAGTCGCGGCAAGTTCGCGCATGCCCAAGACATTGCGCATGATCCAGTAGAAAAGTCCCGCCAGCCTGATGGTGGTGGCCGCCTCGCCTTCGCGCTGTCCGCGCACCGCCCACACAACCTGCGCGCCGACGCGCCACTCGTTGAGCAATTGAGGTATAACCTCCGGCGGATCCTGCAGATCGGCCGCCAGGACGACCGCGCAATCACCGCGCGCGTTGCGCAAGCCGCAGGTTACGCCGGCATGCGAGCCAAAATTGCGCGAAAAGCGCATTGCGCGTACCCGTGGATCGCGCCTGCCAAGGTCGCTCAGCACCTCGAAGGTGCCGTCCGAGGAGTGATCGTCGATCACGATCCATTCCCAGTCAAGATCCGGCGCGGCCAGAGCCGCTGCCAGGCGTTGATGAAGCACCGGCAGGTTAGCCTCCTCGTTATATGCAGGCGTCACGACGGTAAGCAGTACCCGACCCTGCCTGGCGTCACCGGCCGTGACCTGCACGCGACTGTTCAACGGGGCAGGCACGCCTTTTCCAACGAGGTGGCGACTGCAACCTGATCAGCTTCCGCCATTTGATGGTACAGCGGCAAAAGTACGCACTGGTCCTGGGCACGCTCCGAATGAGGAAGCGGCTGTCGCAACGGCAGATGCTGGTAGGCTCTCTCGCGATGGCTGCACATGACTCCGCGTCGGGTCGCCACTCCGTCATCCAGCATGTGTTGCATCACGGAGCGCTGCTCGCACCCCTCGGGCAGGCGCACACAGTAGCTCTGCCAATTGCTGCGCGCCCATTCCGGTTCGTGCGGCAGGATAAGGCCCGGCACCCCTGCGAGGAGCGCTCGGTAGCGTTGCGCCAGCTCGCGGCGTCGGGCAAAGATGTCATCAAGCCTTTTTAGCTGTTCGCGTCCGACGGCAGCCTGGATGTCCGTCATCCGGTAGTTATAGCCAAGCGTCGTATACGATTCGACGATGACTTGACTCGCGCCGTGGCGCACCGTGTCAGGGACGCTCATCGCATGTTGGCGCAGTAAGCGGAACTGCATGTCGAAATCGGCATTTGCGGTCGTAATCATCCCGCCGTCGCCTGTACAAATG
>JBDUCU010000158.1:0-5542 GCA_040003315.1 Burkholderiaceae bacterium
TGGTAGAGCAACGGTTTTGTAAACCGAAGGTCGGGGGTTCGAGTCCCTCTGCCGGCACCCGCGACCATTAGTCCAACGTAAGCGCGCCGCATGTGCGCCAACGCACCGACACGCGCGCGTGATCGGGCTAAGAGTGCAGTTCACTCGCTATCGTAGCGAGCGCGAAGCGAGCTCGATGTGATGAAAAATATGAAGGGTCGATCGGCCCATCTCTGTCTAGGCGTTTTACTTCTGTCGGGTGCGATCGCATTCCTGGTGGGTTGCGGGCGCGAGCCGGCATCGCCGGTCGTCTCGCCGTCGGTCGCGGCGAAAGCGAGCGGCGATGCCGCTACTTCGGAAATGGAGTTGGCAAGCCCGCGCGCGGTGTTATCGACCGAGCGACACACAGGGCCGTTTGCTGTCGGCAGCTCGTTGTCGATGGATGCCGCGCTCAAGCCGCTTGATCCATCGCCGATCAAGGAAGTGCAACTCGACACGACGCACAAGATCATCGAGATCGCGCCGGGCGTGAAGTTCTCGGCATGGACGTTCGGGGATCAGGTTCCGGGTCCCTTCGTGCGCGCGCGGGTCGGCGACCGCATCAAGTTCACGATGACCAATCGCAGCGACGAGCCGATGCCCGCAGGGCAGTTCACGGCCGCGCCGATGATGCACTCGATGGACTTTCATTCCGCGATGGTGTCGCCTCAGGACAAATATCGCTCGGTTGCGCCAGGCCAGACGATCAGCTTCGAATTCGTGGCCAATTACCCCGGTGTATTCATGTACCACTGCGGTACGCCGATGGTGCTCGAGCACATCGCATCCGGCATGTACGGAATGATGATCGTGGAGCCGCGCGGTGGATATCCGACCAAGGTCGACCGCGAATACGCCATCCTGCAAAGTGAGTTCTATACGAAGCCCGATCCGCAACGGCGCAAGGTTGATGGTGCTCCGCTCTACGTTCTGGACGGAGACAGGGTCCGCAGCAAGGCGCCGACGTACACGGTGTTCAACGGCCGTCACAACGGCTTTGTCGAGAAGCCGCTGCTGTCGAAGCCCGGCGAGCGCGTGCGGCTGTTCGTGATGAACGTCGGGCCATCGAACACGTCGAGCTTTCACGTGGTCGGCACCATTTTCGATCGCGTGTGGATCGATGGCAATCCAGACAATCAGCTGCGCGGGATGCAGACCGTCTTGCTCGGCTCGTCCAGCGGCGCGATCGTCGAGTTCATGGTGCCCGAGGCCGGCAGCTATGTGATGGTCGATCACCATTTCGCGAATGCATCTCAGGGTGCGATCGGTCTGATTGCGGCAGGCGGCAAGCCGGAAGAGCCTACTAGGGCCGCCGATGCCGAGCATCACAATATTTCCGCCAGCGCCACCCCAAGCGATCCGACGGCGGTGCGCGGCAAACTCGCCTTCGAGTCCAAATGCTTCGCCTGCCACACCATTGCGGGCGGTGACAAGCTGGGTCCAGACTTGTTCGGCGTAACCCGCCGGCGTGAAGGTGCGTGGCTTGCGCGCTGGATGAAGAATCCCGAAGAGATGCTGAAGACCGATGTGCACGCCAAGGAAATGCTGGCGCGTTACAAGGTTCCGATGCCGAACCAGAACCTAAGCGAAGCCGAAGTTCGCGAGTACATCGCCTACCTCAAATGGGCCGATGTCAACCTGACGCCGCCGGGCATCAAGCAGCCAGCTGCAACCACGGATGCAGCAAAGAATCCGTCGGCAGCGTCTGCGATGCGTGCACCAACTTCGGACAAGGCGAGGGTGAAGTGAAAATGAAGTGGCTTGCGGCGGCGCTGCCGATGTGGCCGCTGCTCGCCTGGAGCTGTGGCATTTGCGACGAGGACACGGTCGCAGCGACCTATGATCACGCGGTCGTGGCGCGCGCCGCCGCGGGCCGTCAGACGGTCGTATTCGTCGCTGTCGATGCGGCGGTCGAGCCACATGCTTTTGAGCGGCGCATCGCAACCGTTGCCCCGCGCATCCGGGGCGTGGTGCGCAACAGCGTCAGAACCGCGAGCGCGCCGCTGGGATTTTCGTTTGCGATGAACCCCGCAACGCAAAGCCCCGCTGCCGCGGTGGCTGAGCTCAGTGGCTTGCTTCACGTCGAGCCGGCTCTGCGGATTGTGCAGATTGTCTCGACTCCGATGCCGCGGTAACAAAAAAAACGCGGCGTGCGCCGCGTTTCTTTTTTGAGCCTTGCCGCTATGACGGACGAATTTCTGCTGCCTGCGGACCTTTTGCGCCTTGCTTCACGACGAACTCGACGCGCTGACCCTCAGCCAGTGACTTGAAGCCGCCAGCCTGGATTTCTGAGAAGTGCGCGAACAAATCCTTGCCGCCATCTTCCGGCGTAATGAATCCGAAGCCTTTTGCGTCGTTAAACCACTTGACTGTACCTGCTGCCATTTTTGCATCCTTGATAGTTGAACAATAATTAGCCGTGGGAAATCTCCACACGACGAGCTAACGATCAAGAGACGTAAACCTGATAAAAACAGACGCGCCGTTGTTGTGCAAACCAAGCAACAGGCCAGAGATAACCGGAAGACGAACAGACTCAAGCGAAAGCAGGCGAACAGTACACGGTTTCGATCGCCGCGTCTCGTTTGTCACGCCCGAGCTAAGTTTTTTGCGGAGCCGCGCCGATCTGGCCGTCCCAGCGCGGAGCAAGCTGGTGCTCGATTCCAAGTAAGTCGAGCACGCGCGCCAACGTGTGATCAATCATTTGCTCGAAGCTCTGCGGTCGCTGATAGAACGCCGGGAGCGGGGGAAAGATGATTCCTCCCATTAGCGTGACCGATTCCATGTTGCGAATGTGAGCCAGGTTTAACGGCGCCTCGCGCGGCAGCAGCACGAGCCTGCGGCGCTCTTTCAGGCAGACGTCGGCCGAGCGCGAAATCAGGTTGTCGGCGTAGCCGTGCGCCACCGCTGCCAGCGTTTTCATCGAGCAGGGCGCGATCACCATGCCCTCGGTTCGGAACGATCCGCTGGCGAGCGACGCGCCTACGTCGCCAACGCTATGAACAACATCGGCGAGCGCTTCGACATCCGCGCGCTTCATATCGAGTTCCTGATGTACGTTCAGCACACCCGCAGCCGACACCAGCAAATGGGTTTCGACGTCGAGCGTACGCAGGTGCCGCAACAGCTGTACGCCGTAGATAGCGCCGGTGGCGCCGGTGATCGCAACGATCAGGCGCCTCATTGAATCAGCTCAAACGACCTGCGCCTCTTTCAGCAGCGTTTGCAGTTCGCCCGATTCGAACATCTCGGCCAGAATGTCGGAGCCGCCGACGAATTGACCTTTGACATACAGCTGCGGCACGGTGGGCCAGCTCGAATAGTCCTTGACGCCTTGCCGTACGTCGTTGTCCTCGAGCACATTGACCGTGACCAGGTTCTTGACGCCGGATTGCTTCAGCAGGGCGATCGCGCGGCCGGAGAACCCGCATTGGGGAAACTGCGCGGTGCCCTTCATGAAAAGGACCACGGGATTTTCGGTCACCGTTTTCTTGACGAAATCTTGGGCGGTCATGGCATCTTTCTGGTGGGACAATTTTGTCAGTGTAGCGAGCGCTGCGGTGGCGTCAAACCGCAGCACAGCGCGCACTGGTGACTCGATCGAGCTGTGCCAGGTCGGTGTCGGTTTGAACATCATGCCAGCCGCGCGCAGCAAACAAATCGCGCACCGCACCGCCCTGGGTGTGCCCGTGTTCGAGCACCAGGGTACCGCCGGCGACTAGGTGCGACGGCGCACCTTCAATGATCGATCGCAGGCTCGCGAAACCTTGTTCGTCGGCTGTCAGCGCCAGCGGCGGCTCGAAACGAAGCTGATCGAGGTGAGGATCGCCTAACGCTACGTACGGGGGGTTGCTGACGATCAGATCGAAGCGCGCACCGCGCGGCACGGCGTCGAACCAGTTTCCTTGACTCAACGAAACGTCGGTCGTCTGCCACCGCTCGGCGCTCGAACGAGCCACGTCGATTGCATCGGCCGACACGTCGGTCGCCATTAGCTGCCACTGCAGGCGCTCAAGTGCAAGCGTGATTGCGATGCATCCCGAGCCGGTGCCCAGCTCGAGGACGGTTGCCTTCTGTTGAGGCAAACGGCGGAGAACTACGTCGACCACTCGCTCGGTTTCAGGGCGCGGAATCAACACTGCTGGCGATACGACGAAGGAGCGTCCGTAAAACTCTTTTTCGCCGAGCAGATACGCAAGCGGCTCCCCGCGGTGGCGCCGCTTGGCCATTTTCAGAAAACTCGCTGCGGCCGTGGAACCGACATGCGTCTCGGGTCGCGCGATCAACTGCTCGCGGGGTACTCCGAGTTCGCGAGCAAGCAGCGCGCGCGCTTCCAACGCCGGCAGCTCGCATGCACTCAGCAGTGTGCGCACCTGCCGCTGCCTCGCAACAGCTGGCGAATCAACCGCCATCGCCTAACGCAGCGAGCAGCTCGGCCTGGTGTTCTGCGGCCAGCCGATCGGCCAGTTCATCAAGATCGCCGTCCATGATCGCCTCGATCCGATAAAGAGTCAGGTTGATTCGATGATCGGTCACGCGCCCCTGCGGGAAGTTGTAGGTGCGGATTCGCTCGGAGCGATCACCCGACCCGATCAGCGTCTTGCGCGTCGAGGCCTCCTTCGCTTGCTGGTTGCGCGTTTGCTGATCCTTGATGCGTGCCGCCAGAATTTTCATCGCACGCTCGCGGTTCTTGTGCTGCGACCGGTCATCCTGGCACTCGACGACGATATTGGTGGGCAGATGCGTGATCCGTACCGCGCTCTCGGTCTTGTTGACGTGCTGGCCACCGGCGCCTGAAGCACGGAACACGTCGATTCGGATTTCACTCGGATCGATCTTGACGTCGTCGATCTCGTCGGCCTCGGGTAGCACCGCCACCGTGCACGCCGATGTGTGGATGCGTCCCTGCGATTCGGTCGCCGGCACGCGTTGCACCCGATGCCCTCCGGATTCGAATTTGAGCTTCGAGTACACACCAGTGCCGACCAGCCGCACGATCGCTTCCTTGTAGCCGCCCATGTCAGATGGACTCTCGGAAATCATCTCGCTGGTCCAGCCGTGGCGCTCGGCATACCGCAAGTACATTCTCAGAATGTCGCCGGCGAAAAGACCCGACTCGTCACCGCCGGTGCCGGCGCGAACCTCGAGAAAGATATTTCGGTCGTCATTTGGATCGGTCGGCAACAGCAAGCGCTGCAGCTCGTCGTCGAGAGATGCGATCCTGGCTTTCGACGCACTGATCTCTTCCTCGGCGAGCCCTTTCATCTCGGGCTCTGCGAGCATCTGCTGCGCTCCCTGAAGATCACTCTCGGCGTGTGTGTATTGATTGAAACGACTCACGACCGGCTCGATCTCCGCGCGCTCCTGACCGAGGGCGCGATAGCGGTTCATATCGCGCGCCGCCGTTTCACTCGACAGCTGCGAGTCGATCTCGTCGAGCCGCTTCACAAGCTGCTCGAGCTTCGTTCTCATCGAGGGTTTCATCGAATGGATGTCGTCGCGTGTACGAGCGCGCTCGTACACG
>JBDUCU010000053.1:0-18680 GCA_040003315.1 Burkholderiaceae bacterium
TCCGACTCCTGCGTCCCGAACGCAGTACTCTACCAGGCTGAGCTACACCCCGAGGATTGTCGATCAAACCGATCTCGCGGACGTTGAATCAGTTGTCATCAGCGAGTGCGATCGACCGCAAACGTAATCAAGTGTAGCAAGGAACTTTTGAAAATCGTCGCTGGGATCTCGCGCAGCGCCTGCTTCGCAGTCGCCGCTTCCTGCTCGGCCAGAGCACGCGAATAGTCAAGTGATCCATTTTCGATAACAATATTCGCGATTGCCGCAAAGTTGCCGTGGCCCTCACGCACTGCCGCGGTCACGAGCTCGCGTTGAGCCGGTGCTGCGCAGCGAAGCGCATGGATCAGCGGCAAGGTTACCTTGCCCTCGCGCAAATCATCCCCCAGCCGTTTTCCGATCTCGTCCGAATCCCCCGAGTAATCAAGGACGTCGTCGATGATCTGGAATGCCTTTCCGAGCGCCGCGCCGTACATCGCACACTGTGCTTCGACAGCCGAGCTTGTGCCCCCTATCACCGCGGCGATCCGGGCTCCGGCTTCGAATAACGTTGCGGTCTTGCGCTCGACGACTTCGAAGTACCGGTCTTCGTCGACCGACGGGTCGTGAATATTGAGCAGTTGCAGCACTTCTCCCTCGGCAATGCGATTCGTTGCGTCAGCCATGATGTGCATCACCTGCGGACTGCCCGCTTGCACCATCATCTGGAACGACCGGGAGTACAGGAAGTCGCCTACCAGCACGCTGGCTGCGTTACCGAACATCGAATTTGCCGTAGAGCGGCCGCGGCGCAGATCGGATTCATCGACGACATCGTCGTGCAACAAAGTGGCGGTGTGAATGAATTCGATCACGGCAGCCAGTTCTATGTGACGGGTGCCGGTATACCCAAGCGCGCGCGCCATCAGTATCAGGACTGCGGGGCGCAACCGCTTGCCGCCCGCGCCCACGATGTAGTCGCCAATGGTTTGGATCAATGCAACATCCGAATTCAGACGTTTTCGGATGAGTTGGTCGACAGCCTGCATATCGGCCGCGATCGGGTCCAATGCCCTCAGTAGTTCTTGAGGAACAGCCGGGACTGTCGTCCCAACGGTCGAAAGCGGTGGGGGCGCCAGGTCCGACATGGGCCAATTATAGGTGTGCAGGGCAGGCCCTCGGTCCAAGTTTGACCTTTTGCCCAGCAGTGCGATAATCCGCGGCTTTTCGCCGGTACCGCGCAGCCACAGCTGCGACTGGCTTGCCTGGCGGCGTGTGAGGGATGGCGATGTATGCAGTGATCAAGTCCGGCGGCAAGCAGTATCGCGTCGCTGCCGGCGATACGGTGAAGGTTGAGTCGGTGCGGGGCGACGTCGGCCAGCAATTGAAGCTGACCGAGGTTCTGACGGTGGCCGATGGGGACAATGTGCGCTTTGGCGCGCCATTCGTATCCGGCGCCTCTGTGATGGCGACGGTGCTGGGGCATGGGCGGCATCAAAAGATCACGATTTTCAAGATGCAGCGGCGCAAGCACTTCCAGAAGCACGGCGGGCATCGGCAGAATTACACCGAGCTGCGGATCGATAGTATCGGGTAGGAACGTCGGCCCGCGCGGCGGCCCGGCACCGGATTAGCATAGAGGTTTAAATGGCACACAAGAAAGCGGGCGGTTCCTCGCGCAACGGCCGGGACTCGCAGGCAAAACGTCTCGGGGTCAAGGTCTTTGGCAATCAAGCCATCTCTGCGGGCGCCATCATCGTTCGGCAGCGCGGTACGCAATTTCATCCAGGTGAAAACGTCGGTATCGGTCGCGATCACACTCTGTTTTCACTTGTGACTGGGATGGTGGAATTCAACGTTCGAGGCGCGAAAAACCGCCGCGTCGTAAGCGTCCGGGCAGCGACCGCTACCGCCTAACACGGCGATTTCTGGCTCACTAAAGGCCCTGCCGTTCGCGGCCGGGCCTTTTTGTTTTTAGATTGATTCGGACGCGGTATGAAATTCATTGATGAGGCGGCAATCGAGGTTCTCGCTGGCAACGGCGGTGATGGGTGCGCTTCGTTTCGTCGTGAGAAGTTCATTCCCAAAGGCGGGCCCGATGGCGGCGATGGCGGTCGCGGCGGCAGCATTTGGGCGATAGCCGACCGCAACATCAACACCCTGATCGACTTTCGTTATGCGCGTCGCCACCAGGCAAGAAACGGGGAAAGCGGACGGGGTTTCGATTGCTACGGCGCCGCAGCCGACGATGTCGATCTGCGCGTTCCAGTGGGAACTCTGATCAAAGATGTAGAGACCGACGAGCAACTCGCTGATCTCGCGATGCACGGCCAGCGCGCGATGCTTGCACGCGGCGGTCGCGGCGGCATCGGCAACCTGCACTTCAAGTCGAGTACCAATCGAACGCCCCGCCAGTTCACCAAGGGCGAAGCCGGTGAGCGGCGCAAGCTGCAGCTCGAACTGCGCGTTTTGGCCGACGTCGGCCTGTTGGGTTTGCCCAATGCCGGCAAGTCCACGCTGATCCGTGCCGTATCGAACGCACGCCCCAAAGTCGCGGACTACCCGTTTACGACCTTGCATCCGAACCTCGGTGTGGTTCGGGTCGGGCCGGAGCGTAGCTTCGTGATGGCCGATGTTCCTGGCTTGATTGAAGGCGCGGCTGAAGGGGCGGGGCTTGGCCATCAATTCCTGCGACATCTGACGCGGACCGATTTGCTGCTGCATCTTGTGGACTGCATGCCGACCGGCGATCGCGATCCGGTCAAAGATGTGCGTGCCATTGCAGCCGAACTGCGCAAATACGACGTGCAGCTCTATCGCAAACCGCGCTGGATCGTGTTGAACAAGATTGATCTAGTTCCAAGCGACGAGCGCGAACGTCTGGTACAGGAATTTCAGCGCCGACTCAGAACGCGATCTCCTATTTACGCCGTGTCAGCCGCGACAGGCGAAGGATGCCGCGAGCTGGTCGCGGCCGTATCCGAGTTTCTTGCCAAACATCGCGCAGCGTCTATCAGATCGGCCAGCGACGTCGACGCCCGTTTCAGTACGGAACTCGAGGGTGGTGAATGACGCCGGTGCTTGTCGTCGCGCGTCGCATCGTGGTCAAGGTCGGAAGCAGCTCGGTCACCACTGAACAGGGGCTCGATCACGTCGCGATCGATAGCTTGGCACGGCAGATCGCGCTGCTGTCCTCCCAGGGCAAGCAGGTCCTGCTGGTGTCAAGCGGCGCGATCGCAGAAGGAATGCAGCGGCTGGGCTGGAAGCGCCGTCCGCACGAAATACACGAGCTGCAGGCTGCGGCGGCTGTTGGTCAGATGGGCCTCGCGCAAGCATACGAAACAAGCTTTCGCGCACACGGCGTTCAGACCGCGCAAGTGCTATTGACGCATGCCGATCTAGCCGATCGAGCGCGGTATCTAAATGCACGGTCGACTCTCTTCACGCTGCTTGACCTCGGCGTGGTGCCCGTGATCAACGAGAACGACACGGTTGTCACCGACGAAATCAAGTTCGGCGACAACGACACACTGGGTGCGCTGGTGGCCAATCTGATCGAAGCTGAGGCGTTGGTCATTCTGACCGACCAGGCAGGGTTGTATTCCGCGAACCCTCGGATCGATGCAGGTGCAAAGGTGGTTCGCGAAGCCGTTGCAGGGGACGCGGCGCTCGAAACGATGGCTGGTGGCGCAGGTACTGATGTATCGCGCGGCGGAATGCTGACGAAGGTTCTGGCCGCCAAACGTGCCGCGCGCAGCGGAGCTCATACCGTGATTGCCGATGCGCGCGAAGTCAATGTCCTTGTTCGTCTCGCAAGCGGCGAGGCGATCGGGTCGCAGTTGATCGCAGCCACTGCCGTGTTGACCGCACGCAAGCAGTGGCTTGCGAGCCACCTTCAATGTAAGGGCCGCGTGATCCTCGACGAAGGCGCTGCGCGCGCGCTGGTGAGCGGAGGAAAGAGCCTGCTGCCGATCGGCGTGCAAGGCGTCATCGGTGAGTTTCAGCGCGGCGACGTCGTTGCGTGTGTTGACGCTGCGGGCCGCGAGATTGCGCGTGGACTCGCCAACTATTCAAGTGCACAGAGCGCGCTGATTGCGCGCAGGCCGACCAAGGAAATCGAAGGCATACTCGGCTTCATCGAAGAACCCGAGCTGATTCACCGCGACAATCTCGTCCTCTTGTAGTGCGCCGAGCTCTGCGATGTCGAGTCAGGCTGTTTCGCTAGGAGGTTCCGAGACCGACGCGGAACCCGCCGCAGATGTTCCGGCCGCATCCAGCGCGGTTGGGCGAGCGCGCCCGGCGCGCGGTCGCCCCGGTTGCGTATGCGGTCGCGCCGATTTGAACACAAACCGCGATAGTTCGAGCAGCGCTTGCTGATAGACGTCGCGCTTGAATTCGATCACCGCATCGAGCGGTACCCAATAGTCGTGCCAACGCCATGCATCGAACTCCGGATGCTCCGTGGCTCTCAGCGAAACGTCGCAATCGCGCCCCGTCAGCCGCAACAAAAACCAGATCTGCTTTTGGCCGCGATAGTTGCCGCGCAACTCGCGGCGAATCCACTGATCGGGCACGTCGTAGCGCAGCCATTCGCGGGTGCGGCCGACCAGCTTGACCTGTTCGGCGCCAAGTCCGATTTCTTCGCCGAGCTCGCGATACATCGCCTGCTCGGGCGATTCACCGTACTTGATCCCACCCTGGGGGAACTGCCACGAATGCTGCTTAACTCGTTTACCCCAAAAAACCTCGCTGCGACTGTTAAGCAGGATGATGCCGACGTTCGGGCGATACCCGTCTTTGTCAAGCATGCGAACCCCTGAACCTTGACTATTTGAAAGATTATAGAGACAGTTCCGATCCCTTCACGCAGTAGTCGCCATGCGCGCCCGCCAGTTTTTCATCTCCACGCTTAAAGAGCCGCCCGCCGATGCCGAGGTGATCAGCCATTCGTTGATGCTGCGTGCGGGAATGATCCGACGTCTCGCCGCCGGCATCTACACCTATATGCCGCTCGGCCTTCGCTCGCTGCGCAAGATCGAGACGATCATTCGCGAAGAGATGAACCGCGCCGGGGCGGTTGAGCTATTGATGCCCGTGGTCCAGCCGGCAGAGCTTTGGATGGAGTCGGGGCGCTGGCAAAAGATGGGCGCGGAACTGTTGCGCCTGAAGGATCGACACGGCCGCGACTTCATCGTCCAGCCGACCAGTGAGGAAGTGGTCGCCGACATCGTGCGCGAGGTGATCGCCAGTTACAAGGAGTTGCCGGTCAACTTCTATCACATTCAAACCAAGTTTCGCGATGAGCGTCGTCCGCGCTTTGGAGTGATGCGCGGGAGGGAATTCACGATGAAGGATGCGTACTCGTTTGATCGTGACGAGGCCGGTGCGCGCGAAAGTTACCGCGCGATGTTCGACGCGTACGGGCGGATTTTCACGCGCATGGGGCTCAGATTTCGAGCCGTCGCTGCCGACACCGGCACGATCGGCGGCACCGCGAGCCATGAGTTCCAGGTCATTGCCGATACCGGCGAAGATGCAATTGCGTACTGTCCGACATCGGAATACGCCGCCAACGTCGAGATGGCAGAAGCGGTGGCGCTGATCGCGCAGCGCCAGTTGCCTACCGAGCCTCTTCGGAAAACGCCGACACCAGCGAAGGAAAAGTGCGAGGACGTCGCAGAGTTGCTCGGAATCCCTTTGACACGCACCGTGAAGTCCATCGTGCTGGCGGTCGATGGTGCCCAAGGCGCTGCAGCGCAGATTTGGCTGGCACTGATCCGCGGCGACCACGAGCTCAACGAAGTCAAGGCCAGCAAAGTGCCGGGATTAAACAGCGGATTTCGTTTTGCGACCGAGACCGAAATCTTGCAACACTTCGGCTGCAAGCCGGGTTATCTGGGAGTGATTGGGATTTTGAAGCCTGTCACGGTCATCGCTGACCGGACTGTCGCAAACATGAGCGATTTCGTGACAGGTGCGAACGAGGAGAATTTCCATTACACCGGGGTCAATTGGGGGCGCGACCTTCCTGAGCCTGCCGTCGGCGACCTGCGAAGCGTTGTCGCGGGTGACCCGTCGCCCGACGGTAAAGGCGTGCTGGCGATCCAGCGGGGTATCGAGGTCGGTCACGTGTTTTCAGGTCTGCCTTATCCGGAGATCATGAATTTGCGATTTACAGACGAGGCCGGAAAATCGCAGGTGATGCTGATGGGCTGCTATGGCATCGGAGTCTCGCGTCTGCTCGGAGCAGCGATCGAGCAGAACCACGATCAGAAGGGGATCGTCTGGCCCGCGGCGATCGCACCGTTTTCCGTCGCTATATCGCCGATCGGTTATGGTAAGTCGCAGCAGGTACGGCAGGTTAGCGATCAGCTGTACGCGCAGCTGCATTCGTCAGGTGTCGATGTGTTCCTAGACGACCGAAATCAGCGCCCCGGCGTGATGTTCGCGGAGATGGAACTGATCGGCGTGCCGCACCGTGTCACGGTGGGCGAGCGAGGATTGAAAGACGGCAACGTCGAGTATGTAAACCGTCGTACGCTGCAGACCACGGTGATCCCGCTCGCCAGCGCGTATGAATTCGTGCGCGCGCAGCTCGCTTGACCGGGATCGTAAGAAGATGATTTCACGTCGCCGCGTGATCCTTGCAGGCGGTGCGCTTGCGGGTACTTCGATGCTCGCACCGCGGCCCGCGTGCGCCGGTGCACAGCTGTACGAGCCGATGGCCGACGCCGTTCGGATCGCGCTGGCCGCTCAAATTGCAGATTCCCGCCCGCCGGTCCGGCGCTTCGACAATATCGAAACGCGTATTACCTATCTGGCCTGGGTGGCCGAGATGTCGGGTCGCCTCGGCACTCGGGTCGGTGATCACACTGCCCGGGTCGAATTTCTGAAGACGCTGGACTACGAATCAACCCGCGCCGGACTTGACCGCCAGATGATGCTGGCGTTAATCCAGATTGAAAGCAACTTTCGTAAATACGCGATTTCGCTAGCAGGAGCGCGGGGCCTGATGCAGGTGATGCCCTTCTGGACCAAGGTGATCGGCGACGGGGAATCGCGCCACCTTTTTTCGATGCGTACGAATCTGCGATACGGCGCTGTAATTCTGCGGCACTATCTCGACATGGAGCGCGGCGATTTATTCATGGCGCTTGGACGCTATAACGGCAGCCGCGGCCGCGCGGCGTATCCGGACTCGATACTGACTGCGTGGAAGAGTCGTTGGAGCTACGTTGAAAAAGCCGTCGACCCGCCCGCTCCGAACCCGCGCACCGGCTGAGATCAGCGGGGCACTCCGGGCATGCCTTTTAACGCGCCCAGCCCGCGCATCATTTTCGCCAGCCCGCCTTTTTTCATCTGCTTCATCATCGCCTGCATTTGATCGAACTGCTTCAGCATTCGGTTGATCTCCTGCACCGGCACGCCTGCGCCGGTGGCGATGCGGCGCTTCCGCGAAGCCTTGATCAGCTCGGGTTTCGCTCGTTCCTCCGCGGTCATCGAGTTGATAATTCCTTCCGTGCGACGAATCTGTCTTTCACTGTCGTCGGCGTTGATCTGGCCCGCAGCTTCAGCGAGTTGCGCCGGCAGTTTGTCGATCAAGCTTGACAAGCCGCCCATCTTCCTCATCTGGGCAATCTGGTCCCTGAAATCGTTCATGTCGAATCGCACGCCCGAGTGCATGCGCTTGGCAAGCTTCTGTGCGCTTTCCTGATCAACCGACTTCCTGACGTCTTCGACCAGCGAGACGATGTCGCCCATGCCCAGGATGCGGCTCGCCATCCGGTCGGGCGAAAACGCTTCGAGGCCATCGAGCTTTTCACCCACGCCAACGAACTTGATCGGCTTGCCGGTCACGTGGCGCACCGATAAGGCCGCGCCGCCGCGCGAGTCTCCGTCGAGTTTTGTCAGAATGATGCCGGTCAAGGGCAGCCGGTCCGCGAATACCCTGGCGGTTGCCACCGCGTCCTGGCCTAGCATGGCGTCGACGACAAACAGAGTCTCGATCGGATTCAAGCTCGCTTCGAGGCCGGAAATCTCCCGCATCATTTCTTCATCGATCGCAAGCCGTCCCGCGGTGTCGACGATCAGCACGTCGAAGTAATGCCGCTTCGCGTAGTCGATCGCGCGTGCGGCGATATCGAGCGGCAGTTCACCTGCCGCTGACGGGAAAAATTCCGCGCCGGCCTGGCTTGCAACCGTTTTCAGCTGCTCGATGGCGGCGGGGCGGTAAACGTCGGTCGATACCGCTAGAACTTTCTTCTTGCGCTCGAGCTGCAGCCAGCGCGCGAGCTTGCCCGCGGTGGTTGTCTTGCCCGCACCCTGGAGTCCGGCGAGAAGAATTACCGCCGGAGGCTGCGTCGCGAGGTTCAGTTGTCGCTGCTTGTCGTCGAGATCGCCGCCCATTAGTGCGGTGAGTTCGCGCTGGACCACCCCCACCAACGCCTGCCCGGGCGTCAGACTTCCGGTGACTTCTTCGCCGATCGCCTGGCCCTTGATTCGCGCGGTGAACTCACGCACGACCGGCAGTGCGACATCGGCCTCAAGCAATGCCACGCGCACCTCGCGCAGCATTGATTCCATGTTTTCTTCGGTCAGGCGGGCCTGGCCGCGCATCGTCTTGACGACACGCGCGAGTCGGGTGGTTAGTTGATCGAGCATCGGGCTAGGTGCGGATTCAAAGCAATGCGCAGAGGGGAAAACTGATTGTCTGCATGGTATAAACATTCATGCAGGTGCGCTTCGAGTGGCTCGCATTGTACGTGGCCGTCGCCGCGCTTTACGTGCTGGTTGCGTGGCGGGAGTGGGCGGGTTTGCGCGCAACGATGCAGCGACCCCCGCTGTGGCTCGGGGCCACCCTCGCTGTCGCGCTGATCCTTCATGGAAGCCTGCTGCTGCACGGCATGTACCGGGACGGCGAGCTGCGATTCGGCTTTGCACACGCACTGTCTGCGACGCTGTGGATTACCGCTTTGATCGTCTGCGTCGAAGCCGTTTTTTCCGCATCGCGTGGCATGTTTCTCTTGGTGCTGCCATTGGCCGCGTTGGCGAGTTTTCTACCGGTTCTTTTTCCGGGCGCAACCGTCGGGAGCGCGAGCGCCTCTCCGCTGTTTCAGCTTCATCTTCTGCTGGCAATCCTTGCATACAGTCTGCTGACGATCGCTGCCATCCATGCGCTGTTAATGGCAACCATGGAGCGCAGATTGCACGGAGAAGCCGTCGTGTCCCCCGGCCGCCTCGCGTTTGTCATCGACCGTCTTCCCCCTTTATTGGCGATGGAAGGCGTGCTATTTCGCCTGATCACGGTTGGGTTCTTGCTGTTGACTGCGACCCTGGTTAGTGGAATTTTCTTCTCCGAAGAACTATTCGGCCGACCGCTCCGGTTCGATCACAAGACCGTGTTTGCCGTTGCTGCGTGGGTCGTGTTCGGCGGATTGCTGTTGGGGCGGCTGGGGTTTGGTTGGCGCGGGCGTACAGCGTTGCGCTGGACCCTCACCGGATTTGCGATGCTGCTTCTTGCTTACGTCGGTAGCCATTTTGTACTTGAAGTCCTGCTGCGCAGAACCTGATGGGGTTGGTCATATGAGCCGGATCCTGTTCTTCGTGGTGCTCGCACTGGCGGTCTACGTCGCATGGCGCGTGTTGCAGAGCAAGCAGGTAACGCGCGACAAGGATGAGTCCAAGGCGCTGCGCCTTCCGATGGTGAGCTGCGCAACCTGCGGGCTGCACGTTCCCCGTGAAGAGGCACTGCTGCAGGATGAACGGTATTTTTGCTGCGAAGAACATCGCCGTGCCATGCCTCCGGTCCGCGAATAGACCCCGCGCGGTCGCTTCGCGCGATCGAACGTGCACTGTATGAACGCTCCCGATACCTCGATCAGCTCGGCCGACTTGTTGCTGGACAACGAAAGGGTGGATGACGGTGGAACGCCGTGGCGCGCGCTTGAGTACTTCGCCAGCACGCGCGTTATGGTTGCCGCCGCGTTGGTGTTCGCCAGCGCCGCGTTCGGAGTACGTCCGCTGGGCGTTGGCGGAGTTCCGCAGTCGACCATCGTTGCATCGCTGTCGTATTTCGCGTTCGCCGCTGTCTTCGCTGGCCTTGCGCTCTACTTGCATCGGCGGTTCCTGCCGCAGGTCATCGGTCAGCTGGTCCTTGACCTGATCGTGATCACCGCATTGGTGGTGACCAGCGGCGGGGTGGCGTCCGGCTGGGTCATCCTGTTCTTGCTGCCGCTGGCAGGTGCGTCGCTGCTGCTGCCTTCGACGTTGGTCTTCTTTGTGTGCGCGATTGCTGTATTGGCAATATTGATCGATGCGGGGCTGCGCACTTTATCAGTCGAAGCATCTGATCCGTTGTTGTTTCAGGCGGGTATTTACGGCGCCGCGTTGTTTGCGGTGACCGCGCTGCTGCGCGCACTCAGCGTGAAGTTGGCCAGTCAGGAACGCCTGGCGCGTTCGCGCGGGCGCGATCTTCAGAATCAGCTGGCGATCAATCGGCTGGTGATCGCCCAGATGCAACAGGGCGTGATCGTGGTCGACCCTACGACACAGGTGCGTGCGAATAACCGGGCCGCGCGGCAGATGCTGGGCCTCGATTCCTCGGCCCAATTGACCGGTGTGCGCCTGGCCAGCGTGCCGACGGCACGCGCTCTGGCCGATGCGTTCATGCGCTGGGTCGATGCAGGTCGCAGCGAAGGTGCGTGGTCCAATACAGTGGTAGCCGGCGCTCCCGGCACCGGCGACACAGTAACCAGTCCGTTGCTTGAGTCACGCATGCGCGCGCGATTTGCGCGGCCGACGTCAAGCTCGGTTGAAGAGTTCGTCATCTTCATCGAGGATGTGCGCGATGTGGAGAATCGGGCACAGCAACTGAAGCTTGCTGCGATGGGACGCCTGACGGCGTCAATTGCGCACGAGATTCGTAACCCGTTGGCCGCGATTAGCCATGCGGGCCAGATGATGGGCGAGGACAGTACCGATCCGATGCTGCAACGCCTAGCAGGCATCGTGCGCGAAAATACTCAACGACTGAACCGCCTCGTCGAGGACGTGCTGCGGGTGGCGCGCCGCGAGCCACCGTTGGGCGACGAGATTGACATCAATGAGTTTGTCCAGCAATTCCTCACCGAATTTTTGCGAGACCGGACGCTTGCAGCGGGAACGATCGAGCTGGAGGCCGCGCCCGAGCTCAGAGTGAAATTCGAGCAATCGCATCTACGCCAGGTCCTGTACAACTTGGTTGACAATGCATTGCGCTATGCGACCGGAGGTCCGAAGTCGGTGAGGATCGTCATCGAGCGAGCTTCAGATCAGGATCGTCCACAGTTATGGGTCTTCGACGACGGGGCAGGGGTATCCGCGGATGCTCGCACTGCGCTGTTCGAACCCTTTTTCACCACACGCTCGCAGGGGACGGGACTCGGTTTGTACCTCGCACGTGAATTTTGCGTCACCAACCGCGCCGAGCTGGCATATGCAACACGGCGCGAATTCGACGGTTCGTCGCGCGATGGTTTTCTGTTGCGTTTCGGTCGCGGCGCGGCACTCGGCAATGAGCAGCAGGGCTTCCTCGACACGCTGCCGATCAGATAATTCGAGAAACTGACGCAGGCAATGACCCAGTCAATCGGCGCGCCTCCCTTTCCGGGCCAACCCGTCCAGCGCAGGCTGCCGGCAGTGCTGGTGGTAGACGACGAAGCCGACTTGCGCGAGCTTTTGTCGCTAACGCTGGTCCGGCTCGGGCTCGACGTCGATACGGCGGAGTCCGTGAGCGCAGCGCGCACGCTGCTCAAGCAAAATAGATATGCGCTGTGCTTGACCGACATGCGACTGCCCGACGGGACCGGGCTCGACCTGGTGCGTGAGGTCGCGGTATCAGCGGGTCCCCCCATCGCCGTCATCACGGCTTATGGAAGCGCCGAGAATGCCGTGGCGGCTTTGAAGGCGGGCGCGTTCGACTATCTGACCAAGCCCGTCGACATCAACCAGTTGCGCATGCTGGTTCGTTCGGCAGTGCGTGAGGCCGGACCCGTTGCGGACGCTATCGTGTCATCGCCTGCACACGATGGCGCAGCGCTGGTACGCCTGATCGGCGACGCGCCGACCATGCAGCAGTTGCGCAAGATGATTGGACAGCTGGCACGCAGCATGGCGCCGGTAGCGATCCACGGTGAGTCGGGCAGTGGTAAAGAGCTTGCCGCGCGCGCCATTCACGACTGTTCGGCGCGGCGAGAACAACCGTTTATTGCAGTCAATTGCGGCGCGATTCCAGAGACGTTGATGGAAGCGGAATTCTTCGGCTATCGCAAGGGAGCGTTTACCGGAGCCGAGCGCGATCGCGAAGGATTCTTTCAGGCCGCAGCCGGCGGCACGCTGTTTCTGGACGAAGTCGCCGAGTTGCCCTTGCCGATGCAGGTGAAGCTTTTGCGAGCGATTCAGGAACGGAGAGTGCGCAAGGTCGGCGCCTCGGCCGAAGAACCGGTCGACGTGCGGCTCGTCAGTGCGACGCACCAGGACCTTGGCGCCCTGGTAACAGCGGGCAGGTTTCGGCAGGATCTGTTCTATCGACTGAATGTGATCGAGTTGCGTGTACCTGGGTTGCGCGAGCGGCTCGACGATATTCCCGCACTGGCGGACGCGATTTTGGCGCGCATCGCAGACAGGTCAGGCTCGCCGCGGGCGCGCTTGTCGCCCGCTGCGGAGGCGGCGCTCAAGCGCTATCGTTTTCCGGGCAACGTGCGCGAGCTTGAAAATATTCTGGAGCGTGCGGTGGCCTTGGCGGGCGACGATGTGCTGTTGCCCGACAATCTGATGCTGCCGATCTCCGAACCCGACACTCCGACCGACATCGAAGTCCTGTCATCGACGATTGCCGATGCAGCCGAAGACGCTGGCGCGCTGGTCGGCGACGAAGAGCACGACCCTGAACCGTCCAGGGAAATGAACTTTAGCGTCGTTGACGGCGTACCGACGTCGCTCGCCGCGTACCTCGATTCGCTCGAGCGCGATGCGATTCGCTGCGCGCTGGGCAAGACGCGCTACAACCGCACTGCTGCCGCCCAGCTGCTCGGTATTACGTTTCGACAACTCCGTTACCGGATGCAGCGGCTCGGAATTAAATGATCGTCGGCGTTGACGGCTGGCTGCAGAAGGTCTGTCGCGTGTCGTCGCCCAACTTCGATCAGCGGCCAGAAGGGAGCTTGGTCGAGCTGATCGTCATTCACAACATCAGTCTGCCGCCAGGCTGCTACGGCACCGGCCATGTTGCTCGACTGTTCACGAACTCGCTCGACCCGCTGGCTGATCCATTCTTCGCCGAGATTGCCGAGACCCGCGTGTCAACGCATCTGCTGATTGATCGCGATGGCGTTGCAACCCAGTTTGTGGGGTTTGCCGACCGCGCGTGGCACGCGGGCGTTTCTCTGTTTGAGGGTCGGCCGCGGTGCAACGACTTTTCGGTCGGCATCGAACTCGAGGGCACCGACTTCGAAGCGTTCACCGACGGCCAATACGACACGCTCAACGCAGTGCTGGAAGCTTTACGCGTTGCGTATCCGATCAAAGCCATCCGCGGGCACAGCGATATTGCAAGCGGCAGAAAGACGGATCCCGGTCCGTTTTTCAATTGGAGTCGACTCGCGTCGCCGTCGCGCGTTTCGATCCCGAATCTCTAATCCTAGCTCTCTGATAAGTGCCGCGCCAACAGGCCGCGCGCGCTTTCGATGCATTGCGCCATCGACAACTGTTGAGTTTCGAAAATTCTGCGCATATGATGCGCACACCATTTGTAGTGACCTTGAACCGCTCGGATACTAGATGTTGTGCTTGGCTTGTAAGTTCGAATGCATACGTTGCGCGGCGAGCGCAATGCGCGAACAAGGCTGCGCGCGGCGTTTCGATTGCGATCCGATTACCAACGGCGTGGTGATCGCGCCGCACTGACAACTACAACTTGTGGTGTTCGTCGTCATAGCAGTGCGTCGGTCGTGATGCGAGCAGCGGCACGATTTTGGAGGGGTGACATGCAGTTTCATGAAGCAGCGATGCAGGCAGCCGCGGCCGGCGGTGCAACTGCCGCGGCGAGTACGGATCGCTTCGAGGGTTTGACTCCGTCGGCAGGTGCCGGGATCAGTTCGGTCGGCGCAACCTCATTCAGCGACTACAAAGTCATTCGGCGCAATGGGTCGGTGGTTGCATTCGAGCCGTCGAAAATCGCGGTAGCGATGACCAAGGCGTTTATCGCGGTGCGTGGCGGCCAGGGAGCGGGCTCGGCCGCAATTCGCGAGCAAGTGGAAAAGCTCACCGACTCGACCGTGCGCGCACTGCTGCGGCGTCTGCCCGCAGGCGGGACGTTTCATATAGAGGATGTGCAGGATCAAGTCGAGCTGTCGCTGATGCGGGACGGCGCGCACGACGTGGCGCGCTCGTATGTGCTCTATCGCGAGAAGCGGGCGCAGCAACGCGCCAAGCGAGCGGAACGAAAGAGCGATGCACCGCCGCTGTCGATGCTCGAAAACGGTGTTCGTGTGCCACTCGATATGCCGCGGGTCGAAACGATCGTGCGCGCTGCGTGCGACGGGCTTACCGACTATGTGACGCCGCAAATCATCATCGCTGAGATGATGAAGAACCTTTACGACGGAGTGCCCCTCGACGAGGTCTACAAGTCCGCGATTCTTGCCGCGCGCGCGCTGATCGAGAACGATCCGGCGTACTCGACCGTGAGCGCACGGTTGCTGCTGCACACGGCGCGGCGCGAAGTGCTCGGCGAAGAAGTGCTGCAGGTCGATATGCCGACGCGTTATGCCGACGCCTTCCCACGGTTTATCAAGCTGGGTGTCAGCGTCGGCCTGCTCGACGAGCGGCTGGCGCAGTTCGACCTGAAGCGGCTTGGAGCGGCGCTGGACGCTGGACGCGATCTGAATTTCAACTATCTGGGAATACAGACTCTCTACGACCGCTATCTGCTGCATCACGACGGTCGGCGGCTCGAGCTGCCGCAAATATTTTTTATGCGCGTGGCAATGGGGCTGGCGCTGAACGAGATCGAACGCGAGGCGCGTGCAATCGAGTTCTACGAAGTGCTGTCGAAGTTCGATTTCATGAGCTCGACGCCCACGCTGTTTAACTCCGGCACCAGGCATTCGCAGCTGTCGTCGTGCTATCTGTCCACCGTTGGTGACGATCTGGATGGCATCTACGAGGCAATCAAGGAAAACGCATTGCTTGCCAAGTATGCGGGCGGGCTGGGCAATGACTGGACACCTGTGCGCGCACTGGGCAGTCACATCAGGGGCACCAACGGCAAGAGTCAGGGTGTAGTGCCGTTCCTGAAGGTCGTCAACGACACCGCGGTTGCGGTTAATCAGGGCGGCAAGCGCAAGGGTGCGGTCTGCTGCTACCTCGAAACCTGGCACCTGGACGTCGAGGAGTTTCTTGAACTGCGCAAGAACACCGGTGATGATCGCCGGCGCACGCACGACATGAACACGGCGAACTGGATTCCCGATCTGTTCATGAAGCGCGTTTTCGAGGGTGCCGATTGGACCCTGTTTTCACCGTCCGACTGCCCTGACTTGCACGACAAGACGGGGCGCGCCTTCGAGGAAGCGTATGTGCGCTACGAGGAGAAAGCGGCGCGCGGCGAGCTCAAGCTGTTCAAAAAGCTCCCTGCGCAGTCGCTATGGCGAAAAATGCTGTCGATGCTGTTCGAGACCGGTCATCCTTGGATCACGTTCAAAGATGCCTGCAATCTGCGTTCCCCGCAGCAGCACGTCGGCACCGTCCACAGCTCCAACCTCTGTACCGAGATCACGCTGAACACGTCGGACTCAGAAATTGCAGTCTGCAACCTTGGATCGGTCAACCTGCCGGCGCACATGAAGCCCGACGGTCAGGGTGGTTTCGAGCTCGATCACGCCAAGTTAAAGCGAACGATCCGCACCGCGATGCGGATGCTCGATAACGTCATCGATATCAATTACTACGCCGTCAACAAAGCCCGCAACTCTAACGTCAAGCACCGTCCGGTGGGCCTGGGCATCATGGGCTTCCAGAATTGCCTGCATCAGTTGCGGGTTCCTTATGCATCTGCAGCAGCAATCGAGTTTGCGGATCGCAGCATGGAGGCTACCTGCTACTACGCGTACTGGGCGTCGACCGAGCTGGCAGAGGAGCGCGGTCGTTATTCGACCTTTCCCGGTTCGCTTTGGGATCGCGGAATTTTGCCGCAGGACACCCTTGCTCTGCTGAGCGAGCAGCGCGGAAGCTTCAAAGGCGCGAACGGCGGCGGTGCTGCCGCGGGATCTGCGCTGCCACTGTGTGAGGTCGACATGACCTCAACGATGGATTGGGATGCATTGCGCGGCCGCATCCGCGAACACGGAATGCGCAATTCCAATTGCGTCGCGATCGCTCCGACGGCGACCATTTCGAACATCGTTGGCGTCGATGCCTGCATTGAACCGACGTTTCAGAACCTGTTTGTGAAGTCGAACCTTTCAGGTGAATTCACCGTCGTCAACGAGCATCTGGTCCGTGATCTGAAGGCGCTGGGGGTGTGGGACGAGGTGATGGTGCACGAGCTCAAGTACTACGACGGCTCGGTGGCAAAGTCAGAACGGGTTCCCGCCGAGTTGCGCCAGCTTTACGCCACCGCGTTCGAGATTGAGCCGAGCTGGCTGATCGAGGCCGCGTCGCGCCGCCAGAAATGGATCGACCAGGCGCAGTCACTGAATATCTACATGGGCGGGGCGTCGGGCAGATTGCTTGATGAGACTTACAAGCTCGCCTGGCGGCGAGGCCTCAAGACGACTTATTACCTGCGCACGGTCGGCGCGACGCACGCAGAAAAGTCCACGACGCATACCGGCCTGATGAATGCGGTGCCGAACGATTCCCAGTCTGGCGGTGCGAAGCTCGACGGACAGGTGTGCATGCTCAAGCCCGGCGATCCGGGACTGGCCGAGTGTGAGGCATGTCAGTAGTCATACAAGAGCCGCAGCGCGGCCGCGTTAACGGGAGAGATTGAACATGTTGGCTTGGGAAGAGAACATTGTCCCGATGTCCGGTGGAGCACCCGGGCTCGCGCCGATGATGCTGCCGGGCGATTCGGCGGTACCGCTGTCCGCGGAACCGGCAGCGCCGGAACTGCGCAGAGTCAATGTGGCCGACAAGCGAATCATCAACGGCCGCACCGACGTCAACCAGCTGGTCCCGTTCAAATACAAGTGGGCGTGGGAAAAATACCTGTCGACCTGCGCCAACCACTGGATGCCGCAGGAAGTGAACATGTCGCGCGACATCGCACTGTGGAAGGACCCAAATGGGCTCACCGACGACGAGCGCCGGCTGGTCAAGCGCAACCTTGGTTTCTTCGTCACCGCCGATTCGCTGGCGGCCAACAACATCGTGCTTGGGACCTATCGTCACATTACAGCGCCCGAGTGCCGGCAGTTTCTGCTGCGCCAGGCTTTCGAGGAGGCGATTCATACGCACGCCTATCAATACATCGTCGAGTCGCTGGGCCTGGACGAGGGCGAGGTATTCAACGCGTATCACGAGATCGCCTCGATCCGGGCAAAAGACGAGTTCCTGATCCCGTTCATCGATACGCTGACGGACCCGCATTTCACCACCGGCACGATTGAAAACGATCAGGCACTGCTCAGAAGCCTGATCGTGTTCGCCTGCCTGATGGAAGGCCTGTTTTTCTACGTCGGCTTCACGCAGATTCTGGCGCTGGGGCGGCAGAACAAGATGACCGGCGCGGCCGAGCAATACCAGTACATCCTGCGCGACGAGTCGATGCACTGCAACTTCGGCATTGATCTGATCAATCAGATCAAGCTCGAGAACCCGCAGCTGTGGACGCCGCCGTTCCGTGAGGAGATTCGCGCGTTGTTTCGCAAGGCGGTCGATCTGGAGTACGCGTACGCCGAAGACACGATGCCGCGTGGCGTGCTCGGGCTGAACGCGCCGATGTTCAAGGGTTATCTGCGCTACATCGCCAATCGTCGGGCGCAGCAGATTGGCATCGAGACATTGTTCCGCCAGGAGGAGAACCCGTTTCCCTGGATGAGTGAGATGACCGATCTGAAAAAGGAGCGAAATTTTTTTGAGACGCGCGTGATCGAGTATCAAAGTGGCGGTGCGCTCAGTTGGGATTAGCGCAATTAGATGAAGCGATGCGAGTTGAACGAACAACGTTGAACGTTCGAACAGTGGAACAAAACGCACACAAATCGATGTTGGCCGCAAAAAATTCTTGCGATGAAATTATTTTGCGCGTAAAACGCGATCCATTGTTTAACTGTTCGATCGGTTTGTCATTCGCAAGTGTTTTCGACAAACGACGATCGATCACTGAATTGACTACTGAACCGCACAGTCGACCAGCTCATAGGCCAACAAGCGCAGGTGAACACGTTTTATTGCGCGGCCCGTTACGGACCCAGACGATTTTGTCTTGCGGTCACGCCTCCGCTTTACAGTCTTCCAATCCCGACGCCGGATTTGTTCCGGCGTTTTTATTGCGCGCGTCCCCGAAGCAGCAATCTGGCGCGCGCCGTGCCGAATTCATCAGCGTCAGCGGTCAGTGCGCTGCCCGTTCCGCGCATTTCTCGGATTTGCGGAATCACAAACGCTCTTCTGGGGGTGTCGCGGCGACAGAGCATCTGCGTGCGCCGATGAATAGCCCGACGGGT
>JBDUCU010000054.1:0-18529 GCA_040003315.1 Burkholderiaceae bacterium
GTGGCTCGTGCACGATGGCGAGGTCGCGTCGTTCGAAGGCGACCTCGACGACTATTCGGCGTTGATTCTCGCCAGCCGGCGCGAAAGCCTGCCTCGCAAAGAGCCGGCGGCCGATCGCCACAGCGAGCGCAAGCAAGGTGCCGGCGCACGGCAGCGCACCGCATCGGCGCGCAAACCGTTGCAAGGCAAGCTTGCGAACGTCGAAAATGAGCTGTCGCAAATCTCGAACGAGCTGCGCGAGCTCGATGTGCGACTCGCCGATCCGGATTTCTATCACTCGGGTGCAGCCGACGAGGTCGCTGCGGTGCTCAAGCGGCGAGCAGAACTTGCGCGCAAGGTCGATTCACTCGAGTCGCGCTGGCTGGAACTGCAGGGCGAGTTGGAGGCGATTGTCGAAACCGCGAGCAAGGCTGCATGAACGCGCCGCTTACGGGTTTCACCGTTATCGACCTGACGCGGCTGCTGCCTGGCCCCGCCACAACGATGCATCTGGTCGACTTCGGCGCCGACGTGATCAAGGTCGAAGATACGACCGCCGGCGACTACATGCGTGGATTCCCGCCAACGATTGCTGTCAATGGCAACGAAGCAATCAACCCGGCATTCGAAGCGGTCAACCGCGGCAAGCGCTCGGTCGCAGTCGATTTGAAGTCCGAACAGGGGCGCCAAGTGCTGTTGCGACTGGTCGATCGTGCCGACGCGTTGATCGAAGGTTTTCGTCCGGGCGTGCTGGCGCGGTTGAGTCTTGGATGGGATGTGCTCCACGAACGCAATCCTCGCTTGGTTCTGTGCTCACTGTCCGGCTACGGGCAGGTGGGCCCGCTTTCGCAGCGCGCCGGGCACGACCTCAACTACATCGCAATGACCGGCGTGCTCGACCAGATTCGTGCCGATGGCAAGCTCGCGATTCCCAATCTGCAGATCGGTGACCTGCTCGGTGGAACCTTGTCCGCGTTGTCGACGATGCTGATTGCGATGCTCGGCGCGCAGCGCACCGGACGAGGCAGTCACGTCGATGTCGCGATGACCGACGGGCTGCTCGCGCACCACCTGTTCGCACACGCAAGCGTCGACTGCGGCGTCGCGCCTGTTGCCGGCCGCACGCTACTGACGGGCGGGGTCGCCTGTTATCAGATCTACGGGACATCGGATGATCAGCACCTGGCGGTCGGAGCGCTCGAGCTCAAGTTTTGGCGGGCATTTTGCGAAGCCGCCGGGTTGAGCGAGCTCGCATCGCGCCACTGGGAATTCGGTGAAGCTCCGGGATCACCGGAAGCGCTGCACACCGTCAATATGGTCGCCCGCCACATCGCTCAGCACCCGCTCGAACACTGGCTGCCGATATTCGATTCTGTCGACGCCTGCGTCACTGCGGTGTTGACGCCGGCAGAGGCGCTGGCGCATCCCCATCACCGCGCGCGCAATCTGGTGCACACCGAGCGCGGAGTGAGCGAGGTGGGACCGCTGGCGACCATCGCCCCATCGACCTGGGTTTCGCGCGCGGCTCCCCGTGCCGGCGAACATACTCGAGCGGTACTAGGCGAGCTGAACTATCGCGCCGAGCAAATCGAGCAGATGATCGAGATGGGTATTGTCAAGGCGAGCGATGCGTCTAGCGAAAAACAATCATGACGCAGCTCGCCGATGTAACCGCTCGGCATCAGTTCGACCAGCACCAGCTGGCGGCGTTTCTTAAGGACGCTCTGCCGACGTTTCGGGGACCGCTCGAAGTGAAGCAGTTTCAGGGTGGGCAGTCGAATCCGACCTATCTGCTGACCACCCCGGGCGCGAAGTACGTGATGCGCAGCAAGCCCGGACCGGTCGCGAAGCTTTTGCCATCTGCCCATGCGATCGAGCGCGAGTTTCGCGTGATGAGCGCGCTCGCCGGACACGGCGTTCCTGTGCCCCGCACGCTGCTGCTGGTCGAAGATGAATCGGTCATCGGCCGCGCGTTCTTCCTGATGGAGCACGTCGAAGGCCGTATTTTTTGGGAGCAATCGCTGCCGGAAAGCTCGCCAGGCGAGCGCGCGGCAATCTACGACGAGATGAATTGCGTCATCGCTCGACTGCACTCGGTCGCTGTGGAAGACGCGGGTCTTTCCGACTTTGGCAAGACGGGCAACTACTTCGAGCGCCAGATCGGCCGTTGGAGCAAACAATATCGAGCGTCCGAAACCGAAACGGTCGAGGCGATGGATCGCTTGATCGAATGGTTGCCTGAGCACATTCCGGCTGGAGAAGAAACGACCGTGGTGCACGGCGACTACCGGATGGACAACTTGATCTTCCACCCGACCGAGCCGCGTGTGATCGCAGTGCTGGACTGGGAGCTTTCCACACTGGGCCATCCGCTGGCCGATTTTTCGTATCACTGCATCAGTTGGCACATCACGCCCGGCGCATTTCGCGGCATTGCCGGGCTCGATCATCGGGCACTCGGTATACCAACCGAAGATCAATATCGAGCACGCTATACCGAGCGCACCGGGCGTTCGATCAGTGACTGGAATTTCTATCTCGCCTACAACCTGTTTCGCATCGCCGCGATCCTGCAGGGCGTCTACAAGCGATCGACCGAAGGAATCGCGTCGTCCGACAACGCAGCGCAATCCGGCGCCCGCGGCAAGGGCCTGGCCGCGATCGGTTGGAGCTACGCGCAACAGGCCTAACGCTCGACAAACCGGACCGCGTAGATCGGCGGCAGATTGACGCCGACCGTGTGCCAAGCTTGCCCGCCGTCGTCCGATACCCACAGTGAGCCGGTTGTCGAGCCGGCCGCCAAGTGCAAGCCGTCTGCGGCGATATCGAGTCCATGGCGGTAAACAACGTCGTATGCGTCGCGGTCAGGCAAGCCGGCATCCAACACGTCGAAGCTGGCACCCCCGTCGCGCGTGCGCGACGCGACAACCTTGTTGCCGACCGGCACGCGTCGCTCGTCGCTGACGAGCGGCATGAACCATGCAGTGTCCGGATCGCGCGGATGCACGGCTACGGCAAATCCGAAGCTGCTGGGACGCCCTGCGGTGACCTCGGTCCAGTTTGCTCCGCGATCGATCGATTTCCAGATCCCGCAGTGATGCTGCGTCCACAGCAGGTTCGGATCGGATTCGCATTGGACGATTCGATGTGGATCCTGAATCACTGGATTCAGCTGCGCTTCCGGCGGCATGAAGGTCGCGCGCATACCCTGGCCAACTGCCCATGTTTTCCCGCCGTCTCGAGTGCGCCAGGCGCCACCGCATGAAACACCGACGACGACGTCATCAGGATCGGAGGGATGAACGCAAACCGAGTGAATGCCGGGAATGTCATAGCCGCCGCCAAACCATTCCTTGCGCTCCGGCATGTTCCACAGACTTTCGATCAGGCTCCAGGATCGGCCGCCATCGTCGGAACGAAACAGTCCTCCGGGATTAGTCCCGGCCCACAGTCGTTGGGATTGCTGCGCGTGAAAGCCTTCGAAGACCCAGACCTGGTCCAGCGCCCACGGATTCGAATCTTCGATGCCTTCGGGTTTGGGAGGAAAGGTCGGTGCGCCCACCTCTTCCCATTTCTTGCCACCATCATCGGACGAGCGCAACTTGACGCCGAAGTGCCCCATTCTGAGCGCCGCAATGATGCGTCCGTTGATTGGGTCATGCAGTGCAGCGGTCACCGGTTCGCCGACGAAATGAACCGCGTCGACGCGCCATTGATTGTTGGTTTGCGAAAGTTCAAACAACCCCTTGCGTGTAGCGACCGAAAGTCTCACGTCTAGCCTCCGGACAAAGCCTGCGCGATATAGATGCGATCATCATCTGCGAGCGCGACGTCAAGCCGCTTGCGATCGTGCAGCAAGCGGCCATTCAGGAACACCGCGACGTGTTTGCGCACGCACCCCTGCTCGTCGAGCACATAGCTGCGAAGGGCGGGTTGTTGTGCGAATGTAGTGGTCAACAGCGACTCCAGTGTCGCTGCGGCCGCCTTGACGGGCGCGGTTGCTGCGTGGCGCTGCAGCGCGGGTGCGAATTCCAGATACGCCATCGTCTATTTCTTTTGCGCGGCCTGCTCCTGCATCTTGCGCAGATTGTTCATCCAATCGGTCCAATCGATCGGACCCGTCTCGAACCGCTTCTTCAGGTTCGCCAGCACATTGCCCCACGCACGGTCGAAATATGCAAATGCCTTGTCCCATTCGTCACCGTCACCCCAGCCGGTGTGATGCAGACTGACTCTGGTTTCCTTGTCGCTGACAGGTTCAAACCGAAGCACGACAAAGGTGCGCTGCTGACGAACCGTCGGCAGGCTGGGCGGTGCGTTCCAGGTGAACGACATCATCTGCTTTGGCTGCAATGCCATGAACTGCATGTCGTCGGCGCCCTTGAGCCCAGCTTCCGCCAGCGGGTTGATGTAGATCTGAAACGCGCCTCCGGCCTTCGGTTCTATCTTTGCGTCCGGCGCGAAAAAGCTGATGATTCCTGAGCGCGTTGTCCACGCTTCCCAGGTCTGGTCAAGCGTGGCGGGTACTACAACCGTCTTGTCGATACCGCGCTCGGTTGCAGCAGCACATGCGAGCGATACAAATATCAGCAGAGTGGCCAGCGCTTTCATTGTGTCCTTCGAGGTTACGGCCGTACCACCACTTTGCCGATCACGGTGCGCGCGAGCAAAGCTTCGAGCGCGCGCGGCGTGTCGGCGAGCGAATAGATCTGTGACACATGCGGCTTCAGTTTGCCCTGTCTCAACCAACCGAACAACTCAGCCATCATTGCAAGATTCGCCTGCACCTCGCGCTTGGCAAATTCGCCCCAGAAAACGCCGACCGCCGACGCTTCCCTAAGCAGCAGCAGATTGGCTGCGATCTGCGGGATCTCACCGTGTGCGAATCCGACGATCAGCAACCTGCCGCGCCACGCGAGCGAGCGCAGCGCTGCTTCGGTAAAAGGACCGCCGACGGGATCGTAAATAACGTCGACGCCTTTGCCATCGGTCAGCGTCTTGACCGATCCGCGCAGATCGGCCGCTGCATAGTTCACCAGTTCATCGGCGCCATGCTCCTTTGCGGCGGCGAGCTTTGCGGTGCTCGATGCAGCCGCAATTACACGCGCTCCAACAGTCTTCCCGAGCTCGACCGCCGCCAGCCCGACACCGCCGCCCGCACCCAACACAAGCAGCGTTTCGCCGGCCTTCAATTGCGCGCGATCGAACAGTGCGTGATGCGAGGTGGCGTACGTCAATGTGAAGGCGGCGGCGACCTCGTCGGGAATACCTTCCGGGATCGCGATCGCAACCGCTGCGGCGGCGCATACGTATTCGGCAAACGCGCCCACACCGACGAATGCAATGACCCGGTCGCCGGCTCTCAAGTGCGCGACGCCTTCTCCAACTGCATCGATCCTTCCAGCGACTTCGGTTCCCGGGACGAAGGGCAGCTTCGGCTGCAGCTGATACTTCTTCTGCACGATCAGTGCATCCGGAAAATTGACCCCGGCAGCGGCGACACGAATTCGTACCTCGCCTGGACCGGGTTCGGGCAGCGGTAGATCGGCGAGCACCAGTTTGTCTGGCGTTCCCCACTCGACGCATTGGATCGCTTTCATCGCGCGCACTTTAGCCTGTGAGGCGCAGTGCGCCAATCCGGCTGGGCTATTCTTTGCGGCATGCAATTCGATTTCACGCCCAAGGTGCAGCAACTGCGTGCTCGCGTCGACGCATTCATGCTGCGATATATCTACCCGAATGAGCAGCGCTTTTATCGGGAGATCGAAGAGAACACGCAACGTGGTGCGCGGTGGACTTCGACGACGGTGATCGAGGAGTTGAAACCGAAGGCGCGCGAAGAAGGACTGTGGAACCTATTCTTGCCGCAGTCCTCGCATGGGGCCCGACTCAGCAATCTCGAGTACGCGCCGCTTGCCGAATCGATGGGGCGTGTGCCGTGGGCATCTGAAGTGTTCAACTGCTCGGCACCTGACACCGGCAACATGGAGACCATCGAGCGTTACGGCAGTGAGGCTCACAAAGATCAATGGTTGAGGCCGCTGCTGGCCGGCGAGATTCGCTCTGCGTTCGTGATGACCGAGCCGGCGGTCGCATCGAGTGATGCCACCAACATCCAGACCTCGATCGTGCGTGATGGCGCCCACTACGTCATCAATGGTCGCAAGTGGTGGATCTCGGGCGCGGGTGACCCGCGCTGCCGGATCTACATCGTGATGGGCAAGACCAATCCAGACGCTCCGAAGCACTCACAACAGTCGATGATTCTTGTTCCTGCCGATACGCGGGGCGTGAAGGTGATGCGCCCGCTGAGTGTGTTCGGCTACGATGATGCGCCGCACGGCCACATGGAAATCGACTTCGAGGATGTCCGGGTTTCGGCCGATAACATTCTGCTCGGAGAAGGTCGCGGGTTCGAGATCGCGCAGGGCCGTCTGGGGCCAGGCCGAATCCATCACTGCATGCGCTCGATCGGGCTGGCGGAGCGTGCGATCGAGCTGATGTGCCATCGTCTGTCCGCCCGCGTCGCGTTCGGCTCGCCGGTCGCGCGCCAGACGGTGTGGCAGGAGCGCATCGCCGAGGCACGCTGCAAGGTCGATCAGGCTCGATTGCTGACACTGAGGGCCGCGTGGATGATGGACACGGTCGGCAACAAGGCGGCGAAGTCCGAGATTGCGATGATCAAGGTCGTGGTGCCGAATGTCGCATGCGAGGTGATCGACTGGGCGATCCAGGCGCATGGCGGAGCCGGCGTATGCGATGATTTCCCACTGGCCTACGCCTACGCGCACGCGCGCACGCTGCGGCTCGCCGACGGGCCGGATGAAGTGCATCGCAACGCTATCGCAAAATTTGAAATCGGCCGGCACGCGACGGTGCCGAACTCTACCGGAGGTGCACCGTGATCGATCTCTATACCTGGCCCACTCCGAACGGCCACAAGATTCACATCATGCTCGAGGAATGTGCACTACCGTACAAAGTGCACCCGATCGATATTGGTGCGGGCGATCAGTTCAAGCCCGAGTACCTGAAGATCAGCCCGAATAACAAAATGCCGGCGATCGTCGATTCGGATGGTCCAGACGGCAGATCGATCTCGTTGTTCGAGTCGGGTGCGATCTTGCTCTACCTAGCCGGCAAGACCGTGAAATTCCTTCCGACCGATGTGCGCGGCAAGTATCTCGCACTGCAGTGGCTGATGTTTCAGATGGGTGGTGTTGGTCCGATGTTGGGACAGGCGCATCACTTTCGAAACTACGCGGCGGAGAAAATCGAATACGCGATTAACCGCTATACCAACGAAGCGAAGCGTCTTTACGGCGTGATGGACCGTCGCCTGGGCGACGCGAAATATTTCGCCGGCGAGTATTCGATTGCAGACATGGCGATTTTTCCGTGGACCCGCTCATACGCCAACCAAGGCATCGACCTGGCCGATTATCCAAACGTCAAGCGCTGGTTCGACGCGATCGATGCAAGACCGGCTGTCAAGCGCGGGCTCCAGGTGCTTGCCGATCGACGCAAGCCGATCGATGACAAGCAAAAGGAAGCGCTGTTCGGAGCGACACAGTACCAACGCCGTTGAGGTTGACTGTGGCCTAGGCGCCAAGAAAGTAGTATGCGCCGACACCTGCTGCTGCGACACCGATAACAGCGATCAGCCAAACCCAGCGCGAGTTGCGGTCAGCGCTGGCCGGCCGATCGTAGATGCCGACCTTTCTTCCAATTTCGGTATCAGCGCGTTTTGACGCCATACAAGGCGAGGCTTGCGCCTCGCCCCCCTCTTCTCAATTAACGTCCGTCGCGATCTGAATCGCCAGGAATTGCACGCTCGACGGCGTCCGACGCCCGCTCCCACCCATGGCGTATGGCAGCCTTGAAGCTTTCCCACGTGCTATTCGGGTAGCGCGTTTCCCAGTCGCGGCGCGCGTCCGATTCGATTTCGGACCAGCCACGGCTGCGATACCGCGCGTTGCTGCCTAATTCGTTACCGTAGCGATACGCCGGTTGGAAGTCCTCGTACGATCCATACGCGCTTAGGTAGTCACGATGATGATTGCGGAAAAAATCGTCATCACTCGACCACGTGGAAGACGCAGTGGTGCTAGGAAGCGTCCCCGCGGCGGTGGATGCCCCCATCGCGCCGGCCGCCGCACCGATCGCCCCGCTGACCGCAGAGCGATCACGATCGGCGGCGCTGGAGCGGTACGACGTCGTGGCCGCTGGCCGCTCGGGCGTCCATCCCTCCTGCTTCCACTGCTCGACCCGACGCTCGATATCGACTGCGCCGTGGTTTCGCATCAGGCCGGCAGCCTCCTCGGCGCGCGCATCGTCGGCGCGGACTGTGACCAGAGCGCCACCCCGCCGCACCGACTCTGCGTAGTAGCTGGCGTCGTCCTCTGAAACTCCGACGCCGGTCAGTCCGCCGATCAGGCCCCCCGCGACAGCGCCGACTCCCGCGCCGGCACGTGCCGCAGCGATCGGTCCGGCCGCGACGATCGGACCGATGCCGGGAATCGCCAGACCCATCAAGCCAACCACCAATCCGGCCGCGCCGCCCAGCACGCCGCCAGCTGCGGCGCCGGTGGCCGTGCCGGCGCCCGTGTCGGACACCGTGGTCGCCACCTCGCCTGGCAGCTGACCTTCGCTGCCGTACTGACTGCTGTGCTGCCCGGTCGCGTTGTTCGCGAGGACGCTGATGTCATCGCGCGAAAATCCCTGTTGCTGCAATTCGCGCAGAACAGCCTGCGCTTCACTGAAACTATCGAATGAACCGACGATGGTCTTGGCCACGGTGGTCTCCCTAACGTGTAATGGTGATATCACGCTGCGAACGGGCCTTACAGCTGCACAGCGAACCTCGCATCGATGATGCGTGATGACAGCGAGCAATCATCATGCCTTGTAGTCCACGGGCGGATGGAACCAGAACCCCGGGTGCGACCCTAGTAACGATCGCGCGCCGACGGCAAGAGCTGCGCGGCTTCCTCGGGCGGCAGGGCCTCAACCGCAGTCAGCGCCTTGTTCATCTGACTCGATCGACGCTGCGCGGTATCGATCGTGCTCGACGCCGACAGCAATTGCTTATGCAACGTGGACAGGACTTCGCCGAATTTCCCGAACTCCGTCTTCACCGCGCCGAGCACCTGCCAGACCTCGGCCGAGCGCCGCTCGAGCGCCAGCGTGCGAAACCCCATTTGCAGTGAGTTCAACATCGCGAAAAGCGTCGTCGGTCCCGCGACCACGATGCGGCACTCGCGATGCAGGTGATCGGCCAGGCCGGGCCGGCGCAATACCTCGGCAAACAGCCCCTCCGTCGGCAGAAACATGATCGCAAAGTCAGTGGTGTGGGGCGACTCAATATATTTCTCGCGAATCGCTTTGGCCTGCAGCTTGACGCCGCGCTCGAGCGCCCGCCCTGCAGCCTCGAGCGCGAGCGCGTCACCGATGTCGAGCGCCGCCAGCAAACGCTCGTAGTCTTCCACCGGAAACTTCGCATCAATCGGCAGCCAGCATGGGGAACCGTCACGACCCGGCATCCGCACCGCAAATTCGACGCGCTCCGATGACTGTGGCCGTGTCGCCACATTGCGCGCGTACTGGTCCACCAGCAGCACCTGTTCGAGTAGCGCCGCCAGCTGCACCTCGCCATACATCCCGCGTGACTTCACGTTTGTCAACACACGTTTCAGATCGCCGACACCGATTGCCAGCGCCTGCATTTCGCCCAGTCCCTTGTGGACCTGATCGAGACGGTCGGACACCATCCGGAACGACTCGCCGAGCCGGGCCTCCAGCGTGGACTGAAGTTTTTCTTCGACCGTCGCGCGCATCTGGTCGAGCTTGCGCTCGTTGCCTTGCTGCAGATTCGTCAGCTGCGACTGGAGTGTGCCCCGTACCTCACCGAGATCGAGCTGAATCCGGCGCGTCAGATCCGCGAGCTGCTGGCCCTGCAACCCGGTCAGCCCGGTCATCTGCTGGATCAAGCTGCTCTGAAGCTCGCCGAGTCGGGTACCGGTTTCTAGCCGCAACTGGCCCGACGAGGTATCGACGGCGGAGCGCAACTCGCGCTCGAGTCGCTCGTTGTCGCGCATCAGCGCGTCGAGGCGTGACGTTACGCCGACGTCGCGCCGACCGCGCAGCACGACGTACAGACCCAGGACGGAGAGGAGCAGCGCGCCGGCCAGTATCGCGGCGATGATTTCGATCATGCTGCGATGATACGGGCGCGCGTCGAGCAATTATGCCCGCCTCCCCTCCGGTGGTTTCGCCGGCTTCATAGGGCGCAGGGGTGCGCGTGCCAGACGAATGTAGGCAAAGATGTTCGTTTGAAATGTGCGCTCGAGCTCCGCGTCGTCCAGCTGCTCAAGCTTCTTGCCGCTCTGCTGAGCCGCGTTGGACACCAGGATATCGACCCAGCGCCTACGCTTCGCGCAGTGTCGCCAGCGGAGGCGTATTGAGCACGCCGCGCAACCCGAACCATCCTCCGATCATCGCCGCGGCAGCCCCGCCCACACCTCCTCCGATAAACACCCACGGCGACAGCACGTAGTCGAATTCAAACGCATAGGTCGCAAGGGCCCATCCGATCGCGCTGGCACCAACGGCAGCCAGCAACCCTGCAAGGCTTCCGATGAACACCATCTCGGCGATTTGCGCGCGCGACAGTTGACGGCGCGAAGCGCCAAGTGCGCGCAGCAAAGCCGCCTCTCGAACCCGCTCATCGCGGCTCGACGCCAGTGCGGCGTACAACACGAGTATCCCCGCCGCCAGCGAAAACAGAAACAGAAACTCGACCGCTGCGACCACCTGATCGATCACGCCCTGGACCTGCAGAAACACCGCGGTCATGTCAATAACCGTCAGATTCGGAAACTGCTGCAGCAGCTCCCCGGTGAGACGCGTCTGCGTGGCGGGCAGGCGAAACGCGCTAATAAAGCTCGCCGGCATGTCCTTCAACAGCGCCGGCGGCATGATGACGAAGAAATTTGCGCGCATCGAATCCCAGTTCACCTTCCGCAAGCTGGTGGCGCGCGCCGTGACCGGCTGACCGGCAATTTCGAACGTCAGGGCATCGCCGAGCTTGATCCCAAGCGTTTCGGCGATCCCTTCCTCGATCGACAGCTCGGCGCTGCCGTCGGCGAACCAGCGGCCGCCGGTAATGCGGTTATGCGACGGCACATCGGCCATATAGGAAAGATTGAACTCGCGATCGATCAGTCGTTGCGCGCGATCGGCGGTGAACGACTCGGGGCCGACCGCACGCCCGTTAATCTCGGTCAGCCGGCCGCGAATCATCGGATAAAGCGGCGCATCGACGCCGGCATCTGCCAGACGCTGCTCCACCGCGGCAGCCTGCTCGGGCTGAATGTTGATCACGAAGCGATTGGGCGCATCGGCAGGCGCTGCCTTGCGCCACGAGTCGACCAGATCGGTGCGTGTCACCGTAAGCAACAGCAACGCCATCAATCCGACCGCCAGCGAGACGAGCTGGATCACGGCAGCCACGGGCCGCCGCTGTACGGCGGCGATCGCAAAGCGCCATGAAATGCCAAGCCGGCCGGTCAGGCCCCGCAGCGGCGCCAGCAGCTTCAACACAAGCCACGCGACCAGCGCGAACACCACGAGCCCGCCCGCGAATCCACCGGCGGTGACGACTCCAACCTTCAGATCATTCGATGACCACAGCAGCAGCGCAACGAATCCAATCAGGCCGGCCAGGTAGCCGATTGCAACCCGACCTGTGGGCAATCCAATATCCTTGCGCAGTACGCGCAGCGGCGGCACGTGGCGCAGTTGCGCCAGCGGCGGAAGTGCAAATCCCAACAGCAGCACCAGACCGCACGCGAACCCCTGCGCACCAGGAAGCAGCGACGGCTGAGGCAGGGTCGTCTTGATCAGCGAACCCAGCGCGTTCAGCAGCACGTAGTGGGTGACGTATCCCGCAGCCACTCCGACGACGCACGCTGCCAGCCCGATCATCAGGAATTCAAGGGCGAACAGCCGAAAGATATCGGCCTGCGCCAGGCCCAGGCACCGCATCATCGCGCACGAGTCCAGATGCCGCAGCGAAAAGCGGCGCGCGGCGGCGGCTACTGCAACTGCCGCAATCATCGCTGCGAGCAGCGCGACCAGTGCGAGAAACCGCTCGGCACGGTCGAGCGTGCGCTGCATTTCGGGGCGACCACCTTCCAGGGTCTCGACACGTTGGCCGCGCTGCAACCGCTGTTCGAGTGAGCTTGAGAAGTTGCGCACCGCCGGTCGCTCTCCGGCAACCAGCAGTCGATACGTAACGCGACTCCCATTCGCAATCAACTGCGTCGCGGGGAGATCCTCCATGTTCATCATCAAGCGTGGCGCGAAGTTGATGAACTGCGCGCCCCGGTCGGGCTCGATCGAAATGATCTTGCCGATCCGAAACGTTTCCTCTCCGAGCTTGAGCGCATCGCCCGGTGCGGCACCGAGTGTCTGCAGCAACTGGCTGTCGACCCAAACTTCGCCACGCGCGGGAATGGCACGCGTCAGTGCGTCGGGTTGATCGATCGCATCGGCAACGCGCAAATTGCCGCGCAGCGGGTAGCCCGGCGACACCGCCTTGACGGCAGACAACGCACTGCGATCCGCGTCGGCCGCACTAATCGCCATGCTCGGAAACGTTACAGTGCGGGCGATCTGCAACTGCGCTTCAGTTGCGCGGTTTGCCATCTCGGGCGCGATCGGTGTGTCCGACGTGAGGACGAGGTCGGCGCCGAGCAGTTGCGTGGCGTCTCGTTGCAGCCCCAATCGTATGCGGTCGACCAGAAAGCCGACGCTGGTCACAGAAGCAACAGCGACCACCAATGCGGCCGCGAGCAGGCGCAGTTCGCCGGCGCGCCAGTCGCGCACCATCATTCGCAGCGACTGGACCGTCAAGCGACTCAGGTTCATCGGGCCGAGTATCGCAGCTCGGCCGTTTTTGCGACGTCCAGTACAGCAGCTAGCAGACTACGGGCCGCCAACAGGTACTTTTCCGACCACGCCTTCGACGTAATAGTTCATCGCGTTCAGTTGTGCATCGGTCAGCGCTCCGGTCGACAAGATCTCTTTGCCATCGTTGCTGCGCAGAGGTCCTGTGAACGGATGAAATTTACCGGAGCGGATTTCTTCCTGGCGCGCCTTGACCGATTCGACCAAATCGGCCGGCAGGTTATCCGCCAGGCCTTGCAAGCGTATGAAGCCGTCCTTGATGCCGCCCCAAACGGGCGCCACAGTCCACGTGTTGTCCAGCACCGCCTGCGCGCGATGCGTGTAGTAGTCGCCCCAGTGATGCGTGACTGCGACCAGTTGCGCGTTCGGACCGAACTTCGCCATGTTCGAGTGGTAAGCGACCGCCATCTTTCTTTTTTCTTCTGCGGCCGCCACGACAGCAGTCGAGTCGGTGTGATGCGTGACCACGTCGGCGCCCTGTGCCATTAACGTATTGGCTGCATCGCGCTCCTTACCGGGGTCGTACCAGGTGCTGATCCATACGACCCGCAGCCGCGCCTTCGGATTCATCGCGCGAGCGCCGAGCACGAAGGCGTTGATTCCCTGCAGCACCTCTGGAATCGGAAACGCCGCGACATATCCGAGCGTACCGGTCTTGCTCATCTTGCCCGCGATCATCCCGGCGAGGTAGCGACCCTCATAGAACCGGGCGTTGTATGTGTTGACGTTAGGCGCGGTCTTGTAGCCAGTTGCGTGCTCAAACTTGACGTCTTTGAACTCCTCGGCCACCTTGATCGTCGGATTCATAAACCCGAACGACGTCGTGAAAATGAGCTTGTTTCCCTGCTGCGCCAGATCGCGAATGACACGCTCGGCATCCGCACCCTCGGGCACCTTCTCGACAAACGATGTGCTGACCTTGCTGCCAAGCGCTTTCGCCATCTGCTCGCGGCCGGCGTTGTGTTGCGCCGTCCAGCCCGCATCGCCGACTGGGCTGACGTAAACGAAGGCGACTTTCAGCGGTTGTGGGAGGGCCGCGGCAGCCTTCACCGGTCCGGCGCTCGACGGTGCCTCGTCCTTCTTGCCACAACCGGACGCCAGCGCGATCACCGCGGCCAGTGCCATCAGCCTCACACACGCTCGCATCGTCATTCCCTCGCACGCAACGCGCAAAGTCTACGGCAGCGCCTCGGCCGAAAATGGCTTGCCCAGCGACGCCGGCATGTTGAGTCGAATCCAGCGCGGATTGCGCGATATCAACGCGAGCACGGTGATGGTCGCCACGTAAGGTGCCATTGCAAGCCAAGGGGTCGCAATCCCCACCCCCTGTCCTTGAAGGTAGAACTGAAGCATCGTCACGCCGCCAAAGAGATAAGCGCCGAGCAACACGCGACCCGGACGCCACGTTGCGAAAGTCACCAGAGCGAGTGCGATCCAGCCGCGCCCGGCGACGATGCCCTCCGACCACAACGGCGTGTAGATCGTCGAGAGATATGCACCAGCGAGACCCGCGCACGCACCGCCGAACGCAAGCGCCAGACAACGAATGCGGCGCACCGGATAACCCAGCGCGTGCGCCGACTGCGGTGATTCGCCGACAGCGCGCAGCACGAGTCCAGCGCGCGTGCGGAATAGAAACCACGCCACTGCGCCGGTCAGCACCAGCGATCCATAGACAAGCCAGTGCTGCGAGAAAAATGCCGGTCCGATGAAGGCCACATCGCGCAGTATCGGAATGCCGTCGGCACCTCGTACGGGCAGCGTGTCGGCCTGCAGCCCCAGCCCGATGAACGACGAAACACCGGCGCCGAACAAAGCCAATGCCAATCCGGTTGCAAACTGGTTGGTCAACAGACCGATTGCAAGCGCAGCGAAAAGGCTCGCCAGTAACGCGCCCGCTATCGCTCCGGCAATAAATCCAATCCAGTAATGGCCGCTCGCCAGTGTCGCCGCAAATGCGACGACGGCGGCTACCAGCATCATTCCTTCGGTTCCCAAGTTGACCACTCCGCTGCGCTCGTTGACGACGATCCCGACCGACGCCAGCAGCAGCGGCGTGCCCGCGTTCATCGTGATTGCAAGCAGCGACGCCAGCGCGTCCATCATGCGGTCGCCGCAGGACGAAATTGAGGCCGATACATCACCAGAGAGTCTGCAGCCAACAAAAAAAACAAAAGCAGGCCCTGGTACACGCCAGTTATCGCCGAAGGGAGGCCCAATCGAGATTGGGCGAGCTCGCCACCGATGTAGAACAGCGCCATCACCCACGACGCGAGCACGATACCCACTGGATGAAGGCGTCCGACAAACGCCACGATGATCGCAGCGAAGCCGTAGCCGGGCGAGATCGTCGAAGTCAGCTGTCCGATTGGCCCAGCCACTTCGAGTCCGCCGGCGATGCCGGCCAATGCGCCCGACACCAGCAGCGCCGTCCACAGCGAACGCCGAGCCGAGAACCCCGCGTAGTTCGCTGCAATCGGTGCCAGGCCTACAACTTTGAGCTGGAAGCCGATCACCGTCCGCGCGAGTAGAAGCCAGATCGCGGCCGCCGCGACCAGTGCCAACCAAGCGCCCACATTGAGCCGCGTGCCCGCGATCAGAAGCGGAATTCGCGCCCCGGACGCAAACAGTGCGGTCTGCGGAAATCCGAAACCTGCCGGATCACGCCACGGGCCTTGCACAACCCACAGAAGCAATTGCTGCGCGACGTACACAAGCATCAGGCTGACCAGAATCTCGTTGGCGTTGAATCGATCGCGCAGCCACGCGGTGAGCGCGGCCCAAACAGCGCCACCGAGTGCCGCCGCGAGCAGTACGCAGACAAACCAGCCGCGCGAAGGATCGGGCGCCAACAGCGCGATGCCGCCTCCGGCTATTGCGCCCAGGATCAGCTGGCCTTCGGCTCCGATGTTCCAGACGTTGGTGCGAAAACACACGGCAAGACCGACTGCGCATAGAGCGAGCGGCGTTGCCTTCAGCACCACTTCGGTCCAGCCGCGCAAGCTCGATAGTGGATCGACAACGAACACGCTGAGTGCCTGCAGCGGGCCGACGCCCACTGCAGCGATCAGCGCAGTGCCCACAGCGAGGGTCGCCGCGATGGCGATGATCGGCGACAGAATGAGCCCGATGCGCGATGCGCCCACCCGCGGCACGAGCACTAAACGGCTCACGCTGCCGGTTCCATCGCAGCGGCGTCGTCATGCGTGGCCAGCCACAGCCCCGCCATCCAGCGGCCTAGCTCGGCACTGTCTATTTCATTTGTCGCTCTCGGCGGCGACACGCGACCATTGGCCATCACCAACAGTCGATCGCAGAGCTGATACAGCTCGTCGAGCTCTTCCGAAACCACGACGATCGCGCACCCCGCGTCGCGCAACACGATCAGCTCATTGCGAATCGACATCGCCGATCCCGCGTCGACGCCCCAGGTCGGCTGAGCGACCAGCAATACACGCGGCGCGTGCATGACCTCGCGCCCGACGATGTACTTCTGCAGATTGCCGCCCGATAGTGTTTCTGCTTTCTGCGTCGTTGATGAGCATTGCACGCCAAATTGCTTAATCACACGCACCGCATCGTCGCGCGCCTGAGTCGCATCCAGCAGAAATGCTTTCTGCAGCGAGGTATCGGTGAGCCGAGCGTTATCCTCAAGCGACATCCCTGCAACTGCACCATGGCCAAGCCGCTGTTCCGGAACGTAGCGCAATCCCAAGGCGCGTCGCATCGCCGTGTTCAGATGACCGACTGGCTGGTCGAACAATCGGATCGCCTCCGGTTCGACGACGAGCTCCCCAGCGAGCGCGGCCATCAGCGTGCCTTGCCCGTTTCCGGAAATGCCCGCAATGCCGACAATCTCGCCGCTGCGCACGTCGAAAGAGACTGACCTCAGTGGGTGGTGCTCCTCCAATGCAGTGACACGCAACTGCCGAACGCGCAGGACCACGCCCCCACGGGGCGCGTCGTGGTTGGCGAGAATCGGCGGGTCCGTCCCGAGCATCAGCCGAGCCAATGCGGATTCCGAACCCACGCGCGGGTCGACTTCGGCGACCACTGCGCCTGCGCGCATCACCACGCAGCGCGTCGCGAGCTTTCTGATTTCGTGCAGCTTGTGGCTGATGAACACAATGCTGACGCCGTCGCCCGCCAGCTGTCGCAGCGCGTCGAACAGGCGATCGACCGCCTGCGGCGTCAGCACCGAGGTCGGTTCATCGAGAATCAGCAGACGCGGCGAACCGAGCAGTGCACGCAAGAGTTCGATCCGCTGCCGCTCGCCGACCGAACAATCGTGCACGCGTTGCAATGGATCGATCTGCAGCCCATAACGCGGCGCAAGCGTGCGTAGGCGGGATTCAAGCGCACTGATCGGTTCGGGCGGCAAACCCAGCGCAATGTTTTCCAGAACGGTCGCCGACTCGAACAGCGCGAATTGCTGGAACACCATCGCCATGCCCAATGAACGCGCCCGCTTGGGATTTACAACCGCGATCGGTGCGCCATCTATCGTGACCGTTCCGTGGTCGGGCTGCGCGACGCCGTAAGCAACTTTCATCAACGTACTCTTGCCTGCGCCGTTTTCGCCCAGCAGCGCGACGATCTCTCCGGGCATGACGTCAAGCGATACATGGTCGTTGGCAACCACGGGCCCGTAGCGCTTAGTGATATTGCGCAGAGACAGACGCGGCGTCATCGACGTGTGGTGCCCGGTTGATCAGCTGCGTTTCCGCGTCGCCGCGGAGTGCAACATCAACCACGCCGGCGCGTGATCGCTCGCGCCAGGCTCACCCCGAACTTCCTTGTCGACACCGGCCTGAGCGATGCGAGTCGACAGCGTGGGGCTGACCAGAAAATGATCAATCCGCAAGCCGGCGTCGCGGCCCCAGCGCCCGCGTTTGTAGTCCCAGAACGTGTACATCGGCTGTGTTGGGTGAAGCGTGCGGATCGCGTCGATCCACCCCTGATCGACGAAGCGCTTGAACTTTTCACGGCTCGCCGGCTGCACCAGTGCGTCGTCATCCCACGACTTGGTCGGATAGATATCGAACGGCGTCGGTACAACGTTGTAGTCGCCCGCGAGCACGGCCGGCACCTTGGCATCGAGCAATCCCCGCGCATGCAACAGCAATCGCTCGAGCCATGCGAGCTTGTAATCGAACTTCGGCCCCGGCTGCGGATTTCCGTTGGGCGCGTAGATCGATGCGATCAGAACGCCGTCGAATGCAGCCTCGATATAGCGGCTCTGGGAGTCCTCCGCACCGCCGGGCAGGCTGCGCTGCGTAACGACGGGGTCTAAGCCGCGCGTGAGTATCGCCACCCCATTCCAGCTGCGCTGGCCGCACCAGACGGCGCCATAACCCGCCGAGCGGATCGCAGCCGCAGGAAACGAGCCGTCTTCGGCCTTCAACTCCTGCAGGCAAACCACATCGGGCCGCGCCGCCTCAAGCCACTGCAGCAGATTGGCGAGCCGGCGATTGATGTTGTTGATGTTGAAAGTGGCGATCTTCAAGGGCAGTGGCGGAGGCGGTGAGATTCGAACTCACGAAGGACTTACGCCCTTGCCGGTTTTCAAGACCGGTGCCTT
>JBDUCU010000159.1:0-5387 GCA_040003315.1 Burkholderiaceae bacterium
CGTTGCTGCTGGATCGGCGGGCACGGCACCGAGCCGAACGAGCAGAATACGCAGCAGTGACCCTCGAGCGGGCGCAGCAGCGTCCTGCACGACAGGCACTCGTAGAAGAATTGGCAGGCGTCCAGCGGCATGGACGTCTGCTTTGCAAACCCGCATTGCGGGCAAGTCAACACCGAGTCAAAAACGATAGCGCGCATCGTGCGTCTTCGTTCGCTTCCTGCCTCAATGACTATCTATTCGTTGCGGCGGCGCTTCCGATTACATCTGGAGCAGCAAGTCGCGTGAGGGTGGGACAATACCCTTCGCCCATCGCCACTTAGCGATGCGCTGACGAACCAACTACCGGTGCTTGCCGACGGCCCATCCCCGGGTGCCGACATAGCGCTCGCCGGCAGCGACGGCGTCCGCCTCGAGGGTTGTGCTCATGGAGTCGTTCCAGCGGTTTAGGAACCCGAAAAGCGCGATCACGCCGAGAATCTCGACGATCTCATCGTCGCCCCAATGCTGGTGCAATCTCGCGGCGATGGTTGCATCGACCGCATTCGGCACGCTCGATGCTGCCAATGCGAACTCGAATGCGGCCTTCTCCGCTTCTGAAAACACCGCGCTCTCTCGGAACTGCCAGACGGCTAGCAGCCTGTCCTCGGACGCGCCGTAACGCTTTGCCGCCAGCAGGGTATGCGCCTCGCAATAGCGGCAGCCGGCGCTTGCGCTGGCCAGGTGGCCGATCAGCCGCTTCTGTTCGCTCGTCAGCCTACCCGTGCTTTGCATCACCGCCCGGTTGAGCTGGACGAAGGCCTTGGCGATTTCGGGGCGCCGCTGCATTGTCAGCACGCTGTTGGGCGTGAAGCCAAGCGTCTCGTTGAAGAACTTGGCAAGTTCGGTGAGTTCCGCGGAATGATCGGCGGGAAGTGGGTCTACCAGAGGCATCGGCGATCCTTGTTTGAATCGTGATGATGACGGCGAGCAGAAGTCTTACGGACAAATCAGAATCGCGTCGTGAGCTCGGTAAGCCAGTCGGGCGAGATCTCCACCAGGTAGGCTTCGAGCGATCGGTCCCAGCCCACCAGGATTGCCAGCCCAAGCAACACCATCAGGCCGCCCAACAAATATTTGCCGTAGACGCCGATGCGCAGTAGGGTCCCTCTGGAATTGGTGAACAGCCGACGCGAAGCGGAGCCGATCACCGCGATCGGCAACGCCGCGCCGATGCCGAAAACCGCCATCACCAGCGCCACCTGACTGAGCGTCTGGCCTTGGCTCGCCAGCGTGGCCGCGGCGCCGAGCGTCGGCCCGACACAGGGCGCCCACACCAGTCCCAGCAGCAGCCCGACGACCAACTGTCCGCCCAGTCCCTCAATTCGAAGGCGGCGCAGCCACTGGTCGCCATAGGTGCCAAGCGCCGTGGTGGCGCCGGCGAAGCGCTGTTGCAAAGAGGCGCTGAGCAGAATCACTCCGAAGCCGACAAGCAGCACCGCAGCGATATTTCGAAACCACTCGGCGTCGAGCCCGATTGCAAACCCGATGGTCGCAACAAACAGACCGACGCCGGTGAACGACAGAGCAAGGCCGAGCGACAACGCGAGCGTGCCCAACGGATGCGCTGCCAAAGCGGTACCAACGACGATCGGCACCAGCGGCAACACGCACGGCGAAAGGATGGAAAGGACGCCGGCAAGGAAGCCTAAGCCGTAACTCCCCGGACCAAGCTCCACCGCTACTAGCTAGTGGGCACGCGTCACGAGAGTGCCTTGCGCAGCGTCGCCGCGATCGAATCCTTGCTGGTATCCCCGATCGAACGGGCCACTTCCTGCTTGCCGCGATAGACGATAAACGTGCTTTGCTCCGCTACGCGAAAGGCGCGGCGCACATCCTTCTGGTTGTCGAAGTTGACCCTGAGCACCGTGTAATCCTTGAATTCAGGGCTCGCCATCAGCGCGGAAACGATAGGTGCCTGTTGCTTGCAAGTGGGGCACCAGTCCGCATAGACGTCAATCAGCACCGGCTTGTTGGCCGCCTGCAGTGTGTCGAACGTGGCCTGGTCGAAGGGCTTGGTTTCCGCCGCCAGGGCGCTCGTTGCCAGAAAAAGGGACAGCACAGCCAGCGACGAACGGATTGCGGTTTTCATCAGTAAGCTCCTAAGTGGGAGGGCATGGTGGTTGAAATTCGATTGCGATTGATGGTGCCAACAGCATGGCGGTGTCGCCGCGGAACCGGCTGTAACGACCGAGTACCTTCCATTTTGCCTTGCCGCGGGGAAATTTTTGTCTCGCTCTCAGCCATACTTGGCGCCGAACCGTTGCCACAGCAGGTGATCGATCGACACTTTCCCGGGACCCCGGCAGAGCAGCACCAGCAGCATCGCGGCCCATTGGATGTGCGTTGGCCACGCTTGCGGATAGACAAAAGCCTCGATCACGGCGGTCATGCCGAGCAGCACGAGGGCGGCCGGCCGCGTCAGCAGTCCCAGGACCAGCAGCACCGGAGTGGTTAGCTCGATCGTCGCCGCCAAGATGGCCGCAACCTCCGGCGACAGCAGAGGCACCTTGTATTCATCGACGAACAACGCAACCGCAGTGTCCCAGTTCGCGAGTTTGGTCATGCCCGAGTTCCAGAACACCGTGGCCACGGCCAAGCGCAACGGAATGGCGAGAATACTATAGGGCGCGGCGTCGAGCCACCGCAGCACGCGCCCGAAGAGTGTCGACGCGGTTGGGCGAGTGGCCAGTGAAGCCGTGAACTTGGTCATTGCAGGTGCCACTGCGGCTGCGCCGTACCCGCCGCGTCGCTCAACCTGAATGCGACGAGCCGCCCAGCATTCAGGTGATCCGCCAGCAGGGCCGCCGCGTCGCTGCTGGGCGAGCCATCCAGCGCCGCGCCCAGCGGTTGCCCGGCAATGAGCGCGGTCGCGAAGCGCCAACCTCGTTCATCGATCCTGGTGACGTCGACACCGCTTGCCGAGCGCTCCACCATCAGCCGGACCAGTCCCGCAGCAAGGTCGATCGCGGCGAGTGCTGCGTCATCCTGTCCCAGTACGGCCCGCCAGATAGTGTCTGCTGGGCAATCGGCCTCGACCAGACCGACCGATGGATGCGCAACGAAGCGCACGCTGTCGTGATCGGCGGGCTCGATGACCGCGAGTTGAGCGACGTCGAGCGGATCGACATCCGGCGCATGCAGCGCGCGATTCACGGCCCATTCGAGCCGGGCGACAGCGGCAAGATAGGCAAGCGCAGATGCCGGTGGAAATCTTGCCAGGAACTCGGGAAAGCCGGCGCCGTACTCGTCGAGATAGGGGGTGCGCGGCGGTTGCTCGTGCGCGAAGATCGACGCCGCGCCGTCGAAAAATTCCGCGCCGACCAGCCGATGGACCGCGGGAAAAGACAAGCGCAGCGCCGTAATCAACGTGCTGACCATGGTGTTGCGGTAGACGTCTAGCCTTTGCGCGGGCGCGAGTCCATCGCCGCGAATATGCGCCGCCGCAGCGCTATCCTCGCCCTGCATGAGGCTGCGCCGCAAGGCATGCTGCAGTTCACGCAGCGACGGCACGCTCGGCCTCGACTCCGCAATGTTCGAGCAGCCTGGCGGCCTTGGCCGCCTCCGCCAAAAGCACCGTTAGCGCCGGGACATGGGTATCCCATTCAACCAGCGTCGGCAGCGGGCCGAAGCGAGCCAGCGCCTCGGCATAGAGCGTCCAGACCGCCGGCGCCACGGGCGAACCGTGGTCGTCAATGCGCAACGTTTGGCCGCCTTCGAGCGGCCTGACCGCGTGGCCCGCGACGTGAATCTCGCCAATGGCGGGTGCCGGCAGTGCGGCGAGATAGGTCAAGGCGTCCCACCCATGGTTGCACGCGCTGACGTAGATGTTGTTGACGTCGCACAGGATGCCGCAACCGGTGCGCTCGGCCACCGCGGCCAGGAATTCCCATTCCGGAATGGTCGAGTGCTTGAAGCGCAAGTACGACGATGGATTCTCGATCAGGACCCGGCGCTGCAGACAGGCTTGGGTTTGGTCGACATTGCGGCAGACCACGTCGAGTGCTTCTTCGGTCAATGGAAGCGGCAGCAGATCGGCGAGATAGATGCCGTCGGCAGTGCTCCAGGACAAATGCTCGGACACGAGTCCGGGCTCGACCCGGGTGATGACGCGACGGATGCGCTCGAGATGGGTGGCGTCGAGTCCGTCAACGCTGCCAAGCGACAAGCCGACGCCGTGCAGCGACAGCGGATAGTCGCGCCGGATCGCGTCGAGAAACCGCAACGGCGTGCCGCCGCCCATGTAATTCTCGGTATGAACCTCCCACCATGCGACCTCGGGTCGCTCGTCGACGACCACCTGATGGTGCTGGAAACGCAGTCCGATCCCCACGGCGACGGGGATCGGGCCGCGTTCCGAACCTATCGCAGCCGACAGCGGAAACAACCGCCGCTCGCGCTCAGGACGACTTCATGCTGCCGCCCTGGATCTTGGTACAGTCGCCGGCGGGCAGCAGGACGAATGACTTGGCATCGCGCGCTTTCGTCGCCTGCCCAGAACACGAATGGGCGCCCTCTGCGCAATCGTTCTTGGCGACCGCGTTGACGCCGTAGCATTTCTCCAGGTGGTTCTTCTCCATCCGCGCCATTTGGTCCTTGACATCCTGCGGCGCCTTGCTCATGTCCATGCCCGCTGCTTGGGCGGGCAATGCCGACGCCGCCAGCGCGAGTCCAAGAGCGGCGGAAAGCACGGAAGCGGCAACGATACGACGATTCATGGGTGGACCTCTCGGGTTTAAAGTCTCGATGCGAGACCGACAATGCTAGGTTCGCCGTGGCTTCCCAAAAGGTTACGGGTCCGGCCAAAGATATAGTGCTCGCCGGCATGACCGTTGCGAGTATCGTGAACTCGTGTGTAAAAAAACGAGTCTTCACTCGCTGGCAGCGACGTCCGGATCCAGATGGCGCATAACTCCGCCGTGAGCTCTGGCGGGAACCATCGCGCCCGGCCGTTTGCCTTGGTCGCCGGTTCAACGCCTCCACCCGAGACGCCTGAGATCGAACCGGAAAGCGTTACTATCGGCGCGCGCGGACGCGCCCTGGACTGGTCGATCCTCATGGCGCGCGCCCAAGCCGGCGAGCCGGACGCCTACCGGCGCCTGCTCGAGGAAATTACTCCCTACGTGCGCTCGCTGGCGGCAAAGTGTCATCGCGATTCGAGCGACCTCGAGGATTCGGTACAGGACGTGTTGCTGACTGTGCATGCCATCAGGCATACCTACGATCCAACACGGCCGTTTGGGCCATGGCTGGTGGCGATCACCCATCGCCGCATCACCGATCGCTTGCGTCGTCATGGACGGTCCACGGCGCGCGAAACGCCGCTGACTGATGCTCATGAAACCTTTGCT
>JBDUCU010000055.1:0-18113 GCA_040003315.1 Burkholderiaceae bacterium
CCATGCCGCGCCATGCGGCGGTCGTCCAGTCGCTGCCGATCGCGGACTTCAGCGTTGGCACCGCGGGATATAACGCCGACGGCTTGTCATTCATGATGACAAGACTCTTGACCTTGCCCGCATCGATCAGAGCGCGAGCTTCGGGTAGCGACACCGGTGCGATGTCAACACCCCCCGCCACCATGTCCTGCAGCCCCGGCGCCGCACCATTGCTCGGCACCCACGGAACCGAAGCGGGATCAATCTTCTGGTCGCGCAGCAAACCGGCCAGCGCAAGATGCCAGATGCCACCCTGACCGGTGCCCGACGCCTTGAGCTTGCCTGGGTTGGCTTTGATCGCTGCCAGCAAGTCGTTAACCGTCTTGTATGGCGCATCAGCACGCACCTGAATGCCGGCGGGGTCTGCGTTGACGAGGGCGAGCGGCGTGTACGACGCACCGTTGAGCTCGGTCAGCCCTTGCCAATGCAACATGCCGATCTCGACCGTGGCCAAGCCGATTGTGTAACCGTCGGGCGCGGCGGAGGCGATCGCTGCGTGACCGACGACACCGTTGCCGCCGGCGCGGTTGACGACATTGACCGGCTGCCCCAGCTCTTTTTCGAGCAGGCTGCCGATGATGCGCGCGGTGGCATCGGTGCCGCCGCCCGCGCCCCACGGCACGATCAACGTGATCGGACGTGTCGGATAGGCCTGTGCAAACGCAGGAGCGGCGGTCGAAAAAGCGGTCAGGCAAGCGATTGCGCTTGCGAGATGAACGAGGAATGAACGGCGAATCGAAATGAGCATGGTGTCTCCTGATTGTTGGTTGGGTCACGCAAGCCGAACGCGGCGCGCGACCTGCCCGTTGCTTTCCCAATAAGTTTTCTTCTTGACGATACGCGGGTCGTCCATCGCCGGTTGTACGTTGCTCTGAGTATCGATGGCGCGTGATGTGATCGTATGTTCGCCGGGCGCCGCGTTCGGCCAGTCCACCGACCACAGGGTCCACGCAAACCTGCCCTGCTCGCTGCGATCGATCGCCGCCGGCCTCCACGGCCCGCCGTCGACCTTCACTTCGACGCGCCCAATAGGGGCGCCCCACGCGGCTCCGACGATGCGATATTGGCCGTCTTTGCGTGTGACTCTCCCTGGCGCCGACTTCAGCAATGTCCGGCCCACCGAAGTTTCAACGTTCTCCGTCTCTCCGTTGCGCTGCTCTTCGCGGATCGTGACGTAGTCACGTGCCATGAAGCGACCCATGAAGCGGGTGTCGCGTATCTCAATGCGGTTCAGCCATTTGACATTTGCAATGCCATACCAGCCCGGCGCAATCAGTCGTACGGGAGCACCGTGCGGCTGCGGAAGTGCAGCGCCGTTCATCTGGTAACAGAGCAGGTTGTTGGGACTCATCGCATCGGCGAGCGACATGCTGCGCGCGAAGTGCTGCGGTATCTTCATCTGGCGGATTTCTTCGACGCCGGCATCGGCGCCCCAAAAGACCACCTCGCCGCCGCGATCCAGTACTCCGGCTTGCTTCAGCAGCGGCGCGAGCGGCGTGCCGCCCCACTTGGCGGTGCCAATCCCGTTGGTGAACCATGGGAACCCGTGATTGCCACCGCACTCGATCGTGTACACCACCTCCTGCCGTGGCCGCGCCTTGATCGCGGGCAGCGTCAATGTCATCGGCTTCTTCACGAGACCAGTGACTTCAAGGTTCCAATTTTTTTCGTCAATGACCGGTTTGTCGTAGTGCGACACCCGAAAGAACTTGTCATTGGGCGTGATGAAAGAGGTGAGCTCCTCCCACGGGCGTAGGTTTTCGGCCACCCCGCCGCTTGGGTTCGCTCCAGGCTGATCCAGCCAGGGTATGACTTCCTCGCCGGGGCGGCTCGGAAACGCCTGCGCCAGCCACGGAACGTGGAACAGTGCCAGCCCAGTGAGCGCTGCGCTGCCTTGAAGTAACTCGCGTCGTGTCGTTTCCCTCTGGTTCATTGCGTCTCCTCTATTTATCTCAAGCGGGATCGACGCCCGCCTTGATTTTTCGAATCTTCCGTCCGACAGCAAACGCTTGTCTAGTAGGGCGTTGCCGTATTCGACTTATAGCTCGCAAACGGGGGAACTGGCAGTCATATGCGGCGCGCATGGCAGCCGCACGCGCCAGTGTTTGAGAGCAGAGCGCATCGACGGCACCGTCACTTAGCCATTTACAGCGCCCGGAGAGACGGTCTTCTCGCTCTTTTGCGCGTAGGCGCTATTGCTGAGGTACTTCGCTCAAAGCAATGGAGTTCCCCAGGGTCTTTTCAAATTTGGTCACCGTCAACATTGGAGGTTCGCTGGGAGCGTTGAATCAAGTTACAACAGAGGGTCGCCAATTCGCAGCCCCCTTTTTTTTCGTGCTCGCTCTGAATTCGAAGATCACCCGTGCATATCGACACCACCGGTCAGAGCATCGTCGAACTCCGCGCCACGACCGAGATCAAAATCACCTCGCAGCGATTCTGTAGCGGGCGCAAGAACCTCGGTGCGCGCCAATGACGTATCGGAGTTCGAGTAGGTCACTGCTGCAAGTGCGGCAAAACCGAACACCAGTGCAAGAGCAACAATTGCCTTGAAGGTGCGTCCGCGCTCCAGCGCGGCGACCGTGTCGTTGTCGGCGTTCATCATCAGCTTCTCGATACGCATACATCCTCCGTTCGTTGGTCCGTCGCGCGCTACGCTATGGACGACTGAACTGTGATCCGACGCAAGACCGCAGTCGTTGCGCTATGGAGCATTGCGAGAGTGGAATACGTCGCTTTCGACCGCACAGACGGGACTTATCGTGGACCGCTGATTGAGCGATCTGCAGACTGGTGGCAACTCGTATGCGGGCATTTATTGCTGGCACTCGCCGTTGCGGTGTTTGTTTGCGGCGCCCGCGCAGCGACGGCGGATGAACCGAAACACGCTCGATGGCCGCTATGTATCGCTCAATCAGGACTGGCAGCGTAAGCACGATCCCACCCGCATCAGTGCGCCGGTTGCGCAACTCCTCGCCGATCAGCGACTTGCGCTTGGCGAGCAAGCCCTCGATACGCTTCTGACTGAGAGCATGTTGGCGGGTGTCAAATGCGATCTTGGCGAGCTGGATCTGGCGCTAGCGTTCTCTGACCACGCGCTGGCTGGATTGGCCGGAGCGCGCGGACCTGCGGATACGCAGACGCTGCTCGCCCGGCTGGTGCGGTCGAAGATCCTGCGCGAGCGCGCGCGTTGACGTGAAGCAGCGCGCGATGTGAGGCCGTGCTTGCGCTCGCCGCGCTCAATCCGGACCGTCGGCCATTCGGCAACATGCGCACCGATCAGTGGTTGCTCGAACCCCAGCGCGGCCGCTCATGAACTCTGTGTTGCGTCGATCAGCCGTGCATATCCACCCCGCGCGTGACGTTATCGTCGATGTCCGACCCGCGCCCGAGATCCGCATCGTTGCGCGACGAGCCTTTCGCTGGCTGGACAGTTGCTGGCGTCATCGAAGCATCTAAGCTGGGGCGGTTAGGCGCGGTGACCGCGATCAAGGCGATGGTGAGCAGCACGGTCAAAGCTGCCGCTACTTTGAAGGCAATCGCGCGCTTAAATGCGGCGATCGTTTCTGGGTCGGCCTTCATCATTAACTTGTCAGCACGCATACATCCTCCCGTTCGGTTGGTCCATTGCGTTCTGCGCTTTGGATGACCGAACTTTGATCGGGTAAGCGTGTTTAGTCGTTGCGCTGCAGCGCTGTGCGGGAGTGGAATCGGTCGTATTCGGCGACGAAGGCACTGCTTACGCTAGTATTTCTTACCCCTACCAATCCCTATGCACGGCATCCGAGACGCACACGTATTCGAAGAGCATTCGGATGAACAAGGGAGAAATAATCCGCGGCTCCTCTTGCCACCAGTTTCTTGAATCGGGCCCGGCGTGCACCTTTTTGGTGGCAGTGTCGCTGGCTGTCGTGTCAGCGCCCGCCATTGGTACCGGCGCAGCCGATCTCGCAACCGCCCCAATGGCGGCGAGCATTTTGCACATGCAGCGTGGAGAGTGGCGCGACGCTCAAGAGGCTGCTGAGGCTGCCTTACAAACTGCGGCGTGAACTTCTCGGCAGCGAGCATGAAGAAACGCGGAAAGCGCTGCGGCAGGCGGCTTTGGCACAAGCCTGGCTGGGCGAATTAGGTCCAGCGCTGCGGCGTCTTGGTATCGGACTGTCCAGTCTTGTAGCGGGCGGCCGTCGTGCGCGCATCGATGATTTCCACGGTCGCAACGCGACGAGCCTACGACCTGCTGCAGTTGCGCTGGGCCGAGTTGCCCGGCGCCGCGGCAGAAATTGCCCAGGTCCAATCCGTCTTCGCAGGAAAGATGCCAACGCAGGTTCTGACCGGGCGCAATGCGTCCGAACTCACACTACAGAAGCTGGATCGGAACGATGGCTTGCGCCGCTTCCGCTACGTCCACGTAGCCACCCACGGCTATTTGAGCCCAAGCGTGCCAGCGCTATCGGCCATTGTGCTTTCTTCAACCGATGTGGGCCCCGGTGCGGACGGCTATTTGACGGCCGCCGAGTTGCCGGCCTATCACTTCGATAGCGATCTGATCGTGCTTTCAGCGTGCGAAACCGGGCGCGGTACCGAGCTGGCCGGCGAAGGCGTGATGGGTCTGCCGTATGCATTATTCGTCAGTGGCAACCGAAGCGCGGCGCTCACCCTGTGGAAAGTAGTCGACGCCAGCATCGCCCGATTCGTGACGCAGTTTTTCACGCACGTTTCCCGCGGTGCCGCACCCGCCGACGCACTGGCGCGCACGCAGCGTGAGTTCGTCCGCGATCCTCGGGTGGCGCACCCGATGCACTGGGCCGGGTTCGTGTTGTACGGCCGCTAAGACAGCGCTGCACGTTCGGTCTGGGCTTCGCTGATCTCCCGTCCATCGGCGCGGGGGGCTGAGTCGTTCCTCGGCGGTGCAGACCGTCGCGTCGCGCCGGATGCGGAATTACACGGCGGCGAACACGTCGTTTGCGAATGTGGAGTTTGCCGCTCTCGCGGAGCGCTGCAGCGCGACGACCGCGGCGGCTCTCACATCAACACTGCGTTGCATCGAACCCACCGAATGCGCGCAATGAACAACTCCGACCTCCGCCTGTGCCGACTGACGAACGACGACGGACACGGTCATATAGGTGTGCTGATGCATCTGCGTCAGCTGTCCGACGACGACCTGACGCTGCGCTTCGGCTTGGCCCGCGTGAAGGATGAGACCTTGGTGAGCTATGTGCGCGGGCTGAACTTCGCGCGAGATGTGGTGCTCGCCTTACGGGACTTGGGTGACAACATCGTTGCAATCGCGCACGCCGCGCGTTACGAAGTGCGCCGAGCAGCGGAGCGTGAGACTCGCGCGGAAGTTTCTTTCTCCGTCGTTCCGGCGCATCGCGGCCGCGGACTAGGGGGTTTGCTGATGAGGGCCATCATCGAAGCCGCTGAAGAAACCAGCATCGACCGCCTGTGCGCCCAATGCGTCGGTGCCAATCGGCCCATGCGCGCGGTGTTCGCGCGCTCGGGCTGGACCATGGAAGTAGACGGCGGTGAGGTGCTGGCTGCATTACCAATGCGCAAGCACGCCGTGGCGATGCACGTGCAGGCGGGCTGACCCAACTTAATCGTCGCGCAATGTCGCCATTGACAGTCGAGGTGCGTAGCGGGTACATGTTCGACACTGAATGGAGAAAGTGATGGCGTCGAGCTCTTTACACCGCCTGCTATGGAGCGTAATTTTGGCGTGTTCGGCCGCTTCGGTTACCGCCTCAGCCGAAGAAGTGCTCCGCTATGCAGGCAAGGCTGAGATGCCGGCGCCCGTCGGCCATTCCTGTTATCCGGACATGCCGGGCGTGGTCGACATCAGTCTGTTATTGGTGCGGACAAGCGAGTCTTCGCGTGGTTACTTAGTCATCGATCCCGGGTTCGCGGTTGAGGTCGAGCGCCCACAGGAAAGCGAAGTCTGGACGATTACAACTCTCCCGGTCGGCGAGTCACGCACGCCGTTTTTTCTGCCAAAGCAGATCCGCACCACCGGCAGCGATGTCGAATTAGCGGGAAGGTCGAATGGAATCCTTACGCTGATTGCGTGCCCGCTCCCACGATGATGACGCTGAAGCGCGCTTCCGCAAACGCCCGCGCTGCAGCCGAATTTGCTCGGTACGAGCGCCGCGCTATGTTGACGCGGAACTTTCGAAATGCGGCAATAGGTGAAGCGTCCGAGCGCGATCGTGCGCCCAGCCCGCGATCACTGTCCGTCTTAAACGCCGCATGCGCCCTGCCCACTCAGTAGGTGCATGCAGCGCTTGCCCGCAGGGACGTCACGGCTTCGGGGTTGGCGCGCTCATTTGGGTGTTCGTCCTACTAGCGACTGCGCTTTGGCCGCTGGAAGCTTTGCCGCAGCCAGTCGACACTCGACTCGAGTTCCTGCTACCTGTTTCTGAACCAGAGTGCGCACCACAGCCAAGCGACCGCATCAATGCCTGGCTATTGTCCAAGAGCGTGGCAGGGTCGGCGAACAAGGAATCTTTCCTTGTCTTCGACACTGGACTCGTCCTGCTCGCACAATCGGATGGCACCTTGCAGGACAGAACAGGCGACCACCGGACTGGCCGCGTGGGTTCGATCGTGACCAACCAGAACGAACGAACGGCGAGACTTGAGCTTGAAGCGCTTGCTGCGGGTTGCCCGAGTATTTTCGTGACGGGCAGGTTTCTTGAACCAACGGACGGCGACACTGAAGTCAAGGGCCGAGCCGAGCAGTTGGCACAAGCCTGGCTGAATTTGGAGACCGCTGCCGGTGATGCGGTTCGTGGTCGTTACGACACGGCTCTGGCAAAGAGTGAGGCCGCTATCCGAACGCGATCAGCGCTCTTGGGTCTGAATGATCCATTGACACTACTCGCCGAGACCCGGATCAGTTTGTTTCTCGTGCGTGCTGGACGCACCCGCGAGGCGCTTGCCGCGGCGGTGCAGACCCGTTCCCGTGCCGACGCCGTTCTCGCATTGCGCGCCGTCATCACGGTCGAACAGTCCTACTTGAGGGCAATGAAGTCAACCGGCGAGTCTGGAAAAGCGCTTCCCCTTGCGCAGCGGCTGGTCGTGCGCGCCTCCGAGCAACTCGGTGATGACGACCGGTTGACCATCTTGACCCGACAGGAACTCGGCGGCATCTATCGAGACCTTAGGCGCTTCGACGACGCGATCAACCTCTACACGCAGGTAGCCAGAGCCCTGACGGCCCGCGAAGGTGCGGCGAACCGCAGCACGATTGCCAGCTTGGTCGATCTCGCCGCCACGATGAATGAAGCCGGTCGATCTGAAGAAGCCGCGAAGCGTCTCGAAAGCGCTCTAGCAAGCGCGCGAGAGCAATTCGGCGCAGACGACGAGCTATCCCAATTAGCTCTTAGCAATCTGATGAGCAGTTATGACGGAATGAAGGAGTTTGAACGGGCGTCAACCCTCGCAGATGAGTTGCTGCTCATCAGAAAGCGGGTACTCGGTGACCGGCATCTACGGACGTTGTTCGCGCTACGCGCAGTGGCTTACTACAAGTGGAAATCAGGTCGCGACGATGAAGCCAGCGCCCTCAATCGCCAACTGGTCGACTCTTACAGTGAAGTTTATGGCCCGGAACACCCCGAAACGCTATGGACTATTCACAACTCCGTCGTCTATTTCCAGAACGGCAAGCGTTATGTGGAGGCATTGGATCTTGCCAAGCGGGTGGTCAATACAGTCGAGCAGCAGCAGGAGTGGAACAACCTTGCTCCCGAGACCCGGCAGTCGAATTTCGCCCGATACGCGAATACGTACAAGATACGCGCGCAGTTGCATGCCCAGCTCAATCAGCCCGAGGAGGCGTTTGCGACGATCGAGCTGACCAAGGCTCGCACTCTTTTGGACGCGACCACCACCCGGTTGGCGCGAGCCGTTGCGATCACCGATCCAGCGCACCGCAGGACGATAGAGTCGCTGGAGAACCGGCTTGAAGCCCTGAACACCGAGTTTGCGCGCGCGCGCAACGATGTCGTACAAGGTGCTCGCATCGATCTGGAGCGCAATCGGATCGCGCGCGAACTGCGCGTGGAAAACGACAAACTCACCAGCCTCTACCCTCGCTACGCGCAACTCCGAGGAATGCGGGCAGTAACTTCGGAGCAATTGAGAGCAGCGCTGCCGCCGCGCACTTTGTTCCTGAACTACTCCCTTGAAGGTGTGCAAGTCCTTGTGGCAGCGGTAAGCCGCGAAAACGGCCTCTCGGTGCATTTCATTGGCAGGCGTCCTTTTTTGCTAGGGAATCTCTGGACGCTCGCGGAACTCATGGCAGACCCGAATCCCGACTCGCGGCCACTTTGGAAGGATACAAATGGTTGGTATCGGCTTGAGAAACCCTCTGCTGATGTCGAAGTTCAGCGGGCCGCCTATCTTGATCTAGCAGCGCACATCAGCAAGACACTAATCGAGCCCCTAGCAGATGTGATTCGAGGGCACGACCATATCGTCGTTTCGGCGGACTCAGCGCTGGCACTCATACCAGTGGAAGCGCTCCCATTCAACGGCGCACCGCTACTCCGTACCGTAAACGTAACCTATGCACCGTCGGCTGCCGTCTTTTGGCTTAGCCAGGGAAGAGCCTCATCATTGCAGAAACACGGCAAGCGCATAGGGCTGTTCGCCATCGGCGGCGTCGAGTACGGGTCGGATAGCCCGCAACCGAGCAGCGATGCTTTTTCGTTGCCAAAGGACGAAAGGCTCGACATCGCCGCACTTGGGCGTCGAGCATCGCGCAGAAATCGCCCGTTGACTCCGCTGCCGGGGTCTCTGCGTGAAATCGAGCAGGCAGCTACGCACATGAAATCACATGGAACGCGCACAGTCGTTGGCGACGGAGCAAACAAGTCAACGCTTGAATCGATGAATCGCAGTGGCGAGCTTCAACAATTCCGAATCGTGTTGATTTCTGCCCACGGTGTTCTGGACTCCGAGAACCCGTCGCTTAGCTCAATCGTTCTGTCACCTGATCCGTCCGGCGATCGGTTTGTTACGGCCGCCGACTGGATGACGTATCGCCTCGCCAGCGATCTGATCATCGCGTCAGCTTGTGAGACCGCGCTTGGCGGACAGGTCAATGGCGAGGGCATCACTGGCCTTCCCTTCGCTTTTCAAGCGGCCGGAAGCGCGCGATCGCTCTTGACGCTTTGGCGCGTTGACGACATGGCGACTGCACGGTTTATCGACGCGTACTTCGCACGGCTTGCGCGAGGTGAGCCTCCCGCACAAGCGCTCCGCGCCGTAAAGCTGCAGCTCATGGCCGACTCGCGCCTTAGAAGTCCCTTCTACTGGGCGCCGTTCGTGTTGTACGGGGCAGCAGATTCGCAGTAGCAGCCAGTCCTACAGCATCTCATTTCCGGCTATTGAGGAGGCCACTTCGCACACCGTGCAGAGCGTCATGCCGTTGGTTCAAGCGCCATACAGTACGAAGCCGGCCCAGTGGATCGGATTGCGCCAGCGCGCGTCCCGCATGAATTCGCGCTTGGTGGCGCCGAGCGCCGCCGCCTCCGACTGGCCGGCACGGAGTTTGCGGAAGAAGCGGATCATAAATTCGGCCGTTGAAGCGTCGGGTACCTTCCACAGGCTCAGTAAAGTGTTTCGATTGCCCGCGATGAAGAGCGCATAGGGAAGGCCCATAACGCCCTCGCCGGCCACTACCTTACCGAGTCCGGTCTCGCAGCCTGACATGACAATCAGATCCGACTTCAGACTGTAATTGGCCCATTCCGCGGCTGTTACGTAACCATCGGCCTGCGCAGTTCCGGGTTGTCTGAGCACGAGCGCCGAAAGCGTCGGCGCTTCGGTGGACAGATAGCCGTGTGTGGCAAACAGCAGATAGCGATAACGGGCGAGTTCGCCCCGAGCATTGCGATCGATCAGCGCGTCCTCGCTTGCAGCATCACCCAGCAACAGATCCGACCCTGCAAACATCGCGGCCACCGCCCTTGCCTCTCGTTCGGTGCCCGGAAGGGGCGACCATGTGATGCCCAAGGAGGCAAAAACGCCTTCGGCAAGTTGAGGGGCAGCACCGCTACGCGCCAGCGCGGAGAGATCGACTCCGCCGCGAAGCCCGGGAACAACTGACGTGATGGCGTCCTGGGTGGCGTCCGGCGGGACTGGGGCACTGTGGCCGTAGGTCGGAGCGCCCACGGCGAGGAGCGAACGCTGCTGCGTTCGCATCGGCCGGCGTTCACGCAACAATCGATAGACGGCGAGCGACTGAGCGTAGTGGAGGTCGACCGCAGCGCCGAGCAACGTGTTGCGCCAAGGCAAGCTCTCGAAGGGGAGGGTCGCCAGTGCGCCGTCGGGAGAGATGACGAGGCGTTTTCCCGCGGCTGGCCCTGCGGGGATTACGTTGGCCACCGGCGCCAGAAGCGTTTGGACCAGGCGTGCAGACAAATCCTCGATTCGCGCTGGACGTGCGTCGGCGGCCGGCGCGCCTGGCGCCAGCACGAACCGGCCTTCGGGGAGTGCCCACAGCCGATCAGCCTCGTTCGGCGCAATTAAAAGAGAGCGCCACACCGCTACGTTGGCGCCGAGGTGGCGGTCTTCGACAAACTTTACGACGAGGGGAGCTCCCCGCGCCGCGGTGTAGATGAGCAGCCCTTCCGATGTCAGCGCGTAACCGATAAAGCGCTCGCTTTGACCAAGCGCGGCAATCAGCGTGTCGGTCGTCGGTACGTCAACGCTGCTGGCGGCGGCATATCGAGGGAAAAGCCCGCGCAACCGCGCACGGTTAGCAGCAAAGTCGGTCGCGAGTTCGGCCTGTCGCACCTCGATCGCGGCGATGCGGTCGAGTTGCACCGTGCGTGAGCGCTCCTCTTCAAGTTTGCCGATCTGTTTTTCCAGCGCATCGAGTCGCGTGATCTCACCCGCCGGCAAATCCGCGGTCTGTTGTGCCCTGCGCAGGCCGAGTCTTGCCAGCAAAGTCCGTGCTTTAGAACGCTCAATGATTTGGACCGCGGCCGCCATGTCGCCACTTTCCGCGTGCAGGCGAGCCAAGCGCAAGTAGGCGGGCAACAACGTCGTGATTGCATCGTTCAACTGCCGGCCATCCAGCAGGCTAATTCCCCGGGCCCCCTCAGCACGCGAGACGAGTCGTTCAAGTGTGGTTTGTTCACACGTCAACTTCGCGCGGCGGCAACCCCCCGATAGCTGCGCCAACTGTTCGAGGACCCGAATGTGTGCCGGTCCGAGCGCGTTCTCCAGCCGTGCGACCACCGCACCCATTTCGTCGATCGCTGAGTCATCGCCAAGCTGCAGGCGAACTCGCAGCCACACCATCTGCGTCACGAGCGTCCACCAGTGCCGATCAGTCATTTTCTCCAATCGGGATCGGTAGACATATTCTATGTAGGGCAATGCTTCCGAGGGGCGATCAAGTTTCATCAGTTGGATAGCGAGATCTTGCCGAGTCAGTAGCGCCTCCGGATGCTGCGGCCCTCTTCCCTCGCTGAATGCCTGTAACAATGATTCATAGGCGGTAATGCATTCCAGGCTGGGATTAACGCACTGCCTATTCAGGGTGTTCTGCTCTAGTCGTAACGTGTCTGGATCTAGTCGGCCAAATGCCGAACGCGTGCGGTGCAGAGCGACCGAACGGAGCGCCGCCCCTTCGTCAACGCGGCCAGAACGCTCCAACGCAACAGCAAGATTGTTAAGAACCAGGAGCGTCGGGCGGGCGTCAGGTCCGTCGAGCCGCTGACGAATCAGGAACACGCGCGCAAGCATTTCGGCTTCTAAATCCCGCCGCCCGAGTTCGCCGTAGAGCACCGCGAGGTTGTTGACGAGTGCAAGAGCGATTTGCGATTCGCTTCCGAAGTGGGCATCGACTTTGGGCCGGAGACGCTCAAATCCCAGACGGGCCGTTTCGAGCTCTCCGTTTTCCCAGCGATGCAGTTCCACCTCCTTCTGCGCCGCGAGGGTAGCGCCGGCATCCTCACCCAATAGCCGTCGAAGTTCGCGTTCGGCCTCCATTGACAGCTGCAGCGCGATTCGATACTCACCCAGGTTCCACTGGATTGAAGCGACCATGTTTAGGGCGATCCACGTCAGTGGGGCATCGACGCCGAGTTCGCGCAGGGCTCTCTCGTACGCCGACTGCGCTGGTGCCAGCGCAGCCTTGTGGTTCCCGCGATCCCGCAGCTCGAGCCGAGCATCAGCGAAGTCCTGCATCACGGCAGCCATCGATTGAGCGTGAACCACTGCGGATGGGGCTTGTGAGACGTCCAAGGGTCTCAACGAATCCAACGCAAGGCTGAATCGACAAGCATGACCGCCACGGGCTAGTCCAAGCGCGGCCGTCAGCGGGTGATCGTTTCCAGCCAGAACAAGCGCGCCCTGGCCCGTCTCGCCCGGCGTATCAAGCGCCTGCGCATCCAAGGTCGTCTGCGTATTCTTTCGCGACAGCTTGAACACAAACTGCTGATCCAAGACCAGCAAGCCATCTTCACTCGCTGCCTCGGGCAGCACGACAACGACTCGGGCGCGAGGCTGCACCCAGCCACATGGTGAGGTCGCAAGCGTCACGGCAGCCTCACCGTCGAACATAGGGGCTGCCTGCACGACGGGCGAGGCAAGCAAAACGAGTAGAAGTCCGGTCGCGAACCGAACAACCTTTGGCTGCCAGGTAGAAGTTGGTGCTTTCCGCTGACCGTGCATCATTCACCGACCTTTACGATGCGTCATACAAGAGGAGCTTGTAGACGCTTCACGGCGCCCTATCCACATCGTGACAAACACTCTGCTCCCCATGATCGTGCCCATCGTCGCTCACGCGCCGGCCTCCGATCACCACTGCGCGGGCAGCGCTCGCAGCAGGGTCAGTCGTCGGCGTGCGACCTCAACGAAGCCGCCCTTGATCAGCTCCTTAAAGATGCGATTGACCGTGTCGCGAGACGCGCCAATGCGATCGGCGAGGTCCTGCTGGGTGAGCCCTTCGATGACGGCTGGCCGCTGCGGTCCGCCGATATCCGTCAGCACCAGTGCCAGCCGTTCGTAGACATCCGACAATGCGAGCTGCTTCAAGGATTGGGACGTCTTGCGCACCCGCCCCACCAAATCGGCGATCAGCAGCAGCGCGAGGTCCGGGTCGTCGCGCACGTGCTCGCGCAAAATCGCAGACTGCAAAAACACCATGCAGCACGGTTCCATCGTCATGACCGAAGCCGAGCGCGGCGAACCATCAAGCACCATTTCGCCGATCAGTTCTCCGGGGCCGAGAATGTCGAGCACTACCTCCCGCCCGTCAGCGGACCCGTGATACACGCGCACGCGGCCCGCGAGCATGATGTAGATCGTGTCGGCGACATCGCCCTCGCTGATGATCACCGTATTCTTGCCAAAGTTGCGCGTCTGGCCCAGCGCGGCCAGGCGGCGGAGGCCGGGCTGTGGAAGGGCGGCTATCAAGGCCGGGGGCGAAGGCATGAGCGGCGACACGTTAAATAGCGGGAGCATCGCAACAAGGGCGCTTACGCATTATCACTCGCCGGCGGATGCAAGCCCGCGGAAATCACGTTGGCGTCGAGCCGTCTTCCCTGCTCGCCTCGCAGGAGCGCTCGCAGCGATTGGTGTTGGCCTTGTTCTGCTCTCCTGGCAACGCCTGGATGGCTTGTTCTACGACGCGCTGGTGCGAGGCTGGTACCGGTGGCCAGGACCCCTCCCTGCCCCCGAGGTTGTGCTGGCCGTGATTGACGAGGCCACGCTAACGGACACGCAGCGGCCGCTCGCTCTATGGCAGCCGCAATTGGCCGCCGCCCTCGATGTGCTTGCGCGCGGCGGCGCGCGCGTGGTCGGACTCGACGTTGTGCTGACCGAGAAAGCCGCAATTGACCAGCTCGGCACCTCGCTCGATCTCTCTTTGCTGGCCGCGTTGGCGCGGCACCGGGAACGCATGCCGGTGGTACTCGCGCAGACCTCTGCCGGGGCGGCGGTTGACGGACCAACGCAGATGCGACCGTTGCAAGGCGCCTATGCCGAAGTGGTGGGCGCCAAGTTTATTGGCAGTGTGTTGTTGCCGCTGGACGCAGACGGCACGGCGCGCCGCCTGCCGACCGCCAACACCGAGCCTTTCTCGCTCCAGATCGCGCGCGTGATCGCACCTGCAGCCCTCGCGCCGGCCCCGACAGGCGACCGCTTGATCGACTACCGGCTCGGGGCGCCTCTGGCCGTCGTGTCGCTGCGCGACGCCTTTGCTAACGCGCAGGACGAAGCATGGTTGCGTAAGCGATTCGCGGACAGGCCGGTACTGCTGGGTGCCGCGCTCGCCATGGAGGATCGCTTGCGAGCCCCGCGCGATCCCACACTGAGTGGGGGCCAGCCCACTGTTGGCCCCGCCTTTGCCGTCGCGGTGCAGGCGCAGGCCGTGCGCTCGTGGCTGACGCCACCTTTGCAGCGATCGCCAACAGTCTGGCCGGTACTGCTGACCCTACTGGCCAGCGCCCTCGTGTGGACCGGTGCGCGCGGGCGAGCGGCTCGAATCTGGATGGCCGCAGGCGCAGTGCTGCTCGCGCTTCTCACCATCTCGATATGGGCGCTGTCCGCCAATTGGGTTCTGCCTGCGACCGGTGCAATGGCGACAGCGCTAGTGGCCGCCGCACTGGCCACCGGGCACAGCGCGTGGCACGGATGGCAAGAGCGGTCGCGCTTGGCACGCGTGTTCGGTGGCTACGTCAGCCCGCTCGTGTTCGAGCAATTGGTGGCGGGGGAGCTCGACACACGCACCCGCCGATTGCAGAACTGCGCCTTCCTTTCTGCCGACATTCGCAACTTCACTGCTCTCACTGAATCCATCGGTCCGACACGCGTGCTCGAGCTGCTAAACCGCTACTACGCTCGGGCCGCGCAGGTGATTCACACGATGGGCGGTACCGTCGAGGACTTTCGTGGTGACGGACTGGGGGCTTTTTTCGGTGCGCCGCAGCCAATGGCCGCGCCCGCCGTGGCTGCGCTGCAGGCCGCCCGTGAGCTGCTGACGATGCTGCCCGAACTGAACCGTGCGCTCGGCGCCGATGGGCTGCCGACGATCGAGATTGGCATCGGCCTGTCGGCGGGTCCGGGCGTGGCGGGCCACGTCGGCTCTCCGGACCGTTATCACTACGCAGTGTTCGGTCGTGCGGCCAACCTCGCGGCGCGCCTGGAGGCGCTGTGCAAATCACTGGCTGTTCCGCTGGTTGCAGCCGAGGAATTCGTGGCGGCAGCTCCGGGGCCATGGCGTTCGTTGGGGGCGCAGCAGATCAAGGGGTTGGGCACGCTCGAAGTGTTCACGCTTGACTTGTGAATTTTCTTGCTTCCCACGACGACGCAGCGCACTCTCGCCCCAGACAGTTTGGAGTAAGTTTCAGTGAAGCCGTTAATCCGATCGGCCTTCAGCGAGATAGCAGTATGAAATTCACTTCGCGATGGACCAGATCCTGCGCCGCAATTGGTGATCCGCCGCGCTTCGCGGCCTACTCGCTATTTGTTTCTGCGCTGTTCATCTCGTTGTCGGCAACCGTAGTCACTGACGCGCGCGCTGCGCCCACGGCGCCTGCTCCGGTGGCGCTGGTCGTGTTAGTCGAGGGTGATGTGCAAGTCAGCAAATGGCCGCTGCCTCTGCATCACACGGCTGCGATTGGTGAGACTGTCGTCCTTGCCAAGGGTGGCAAGGTTGCCCTGCTTTATCCGCAGGAAGCACGGCTGTGGACGTTGCAAGGTCCCGGAAAAGTACGTGTCGCTGCGAAGGCGCCTGAGGCACTGGATAAATATGTCCGCGTCGAGTCCCGTGCGTTGCCGGCTGTTTATCGTGAGGTGGAGGTCGGCAACGGCAACGTCGCGCAAGGCGCACTGGTGCTGCGCAGTGGAACGCCGATCCGTATCACGGGTTCCAGGATGGCACTGTGGCTGGAGCCACGAGGCGAATTGCAATGGAGCGCGCCGGCGTGGGCGCGGAAGTTCGAGGTTGAGGTTTCGCAGGCTGACGGTACCGTGATGCAGAACTACACAACTTATGAGCCGCGGCTACAGATCGCCGATCTGCAGCAAGGGGCGGCATACAGTGTGCGGGTGGAGGCGACTGACGCAGCCGGCCGCCGCCAGAGCGATACGATTCGCTTCACCGTGGCTGAAGATCAGCGCGCCCGCGAGTTGCTCGCCGCGCGCCCCGGCGCGGACGCCGACTCGCAGGGACGGGCCGCCTATGAAGCGTTGCTGACGGCGATCGCATCCGCGGCCTGGCGCTGACCCCTTGCCGCGGTCGCCTCTTCAAGCTGAGCAATGTTCTGGAACAGGCGCTGGCCGATCAGGCGCAAGAAGTCGAAGCCGAACTTTGGATTTTGGAAATAAAGCTGCTTGACTGCATCGTAGCTAATCGTCAGGAGCTCCCCATCTTCAGTGCATTCAAGCGTCAGCGTCCGCTTATTGTCGGGCGCTATCAGCCCCAGCTCGCCCATCACCTCGCCCGGGCCGACGATTTGTTCACGCTCAACCAACCGATATTGGCCCGTGACGGTGTAATACATGGCAGACGACAAGTCCCCCTTTCGAAATATCTTCGCGCCCGCCTTGTACGCGCGCATCGTCATGAATGGTTTAAGCCAGTCCATGTTCGCGTTGCCTTGAGACGCGACTTTGACTTTCTCGACAAGCTGCAGCATCTGATGCAGGCGTATGGCGTTGAGCGGCAGTAAAAGCAGGTGCAAAAACAGCTGTGGATAAGCGGGAGTGAAATATCCGTAGACGATGAAGGCGCAACTGGCGCAAATACTGAGGATCCGCAGCGGAACCATCGTTTTCGTCGAATACGTGCCGAGAAGAAATATCCCAGCCAGATACCCAAACGCGTCGGGCCAATGGAACGAACTAATCATTCGAACTCCTGTCGTGCGTCTACAGCTTGCAACTCGGGATGAATTTCTGGTCGTACGCCGCGCGCATGGCCGTCGCGCGCGGCGAATATTCGAGCGGCGTCATGTTGGGCGGCGGGGGCCATGTGAATGGTTTGCCTTCGCACTTGCGCGCAGCAGCCCAGCAGACGAGGCTGCGTGGATCGGGTCCGTAGCGATCGACGCCTCGCGCCTCGACGGGTTTTCTTTCGGCGGCTGAGTCAACTGTCTTTTGGCGCACCCGCTTTCCGTCCGGGGCAACGATCGTCGATTCCAGCGCATACGAAAGCATGCCCTCGGTCTTGCACATGACTCGCTCGCGGTCGACCATCACGCTGCCTGCTGGAATCTGCAGCGCCGGCTCCTTGAATCGCAGGTCATTGATAAGCCCGGGGGATACGGCCCATTGCAGGCTGAACTCGAACTCGTCGCCGCTTTGACGCATCGCGCCGATATCGACGCGCGCGTTGAGCAGAGCGTCGCCGGGCGAGGAGTCGACCCACACAGATTTGCCGGTCGCGATGTCTGCGGCCGGGATCAAGGGTTGTTGAGCGCAAAGCGGCGTGGCCAAGAACGCGACAAGCGTTAAATAAACGGCTCGGGACGGCATTTCATATTCCCCGCAAGACCCTTGATCATCATCTTCGCAGATCGTGCTCAGTCAGCCGTCGTGTTCGCGTGACATCGCCGATCAAGATCCTGAGATCTGCGAGGCGTATAAAAGTGGGTTCCGCTACGGCGGAGATTTCGCGAAGTACGAAGAGGAGACCCAAATGCCAGTTAATCCGATTCCCGACGGCTATCACAGCGTCACGCCTTATTTGATCGTCAACGACGCCACTGCTGCGCTCGATTTCTACAAGCGGGCCTTCGGCGCCGAAGAAACCGTGCGCATGCCGACGGGAGATCGCATCGGCCATGCGGAAGTGAAGATCGGCAATTCGATGGTGATGCTGTCCGACGAGTGGCCGGACATGGACGCCTACGGGCCGAAGAAACGCGGCGGCACGACGGTGTGCATGATGATTTATGTAACGGATGCTGATGCCGCTTTCGATCGCGCGATCAGGGCCGGCGGCAAAGTCGAGCGGCCGGTCGAAAACCAGTTCTACGGTGACCGCGCCGGCACGTTAGTCGATCCGTTCGGCCATAAATGGTCGATCGGCACGCATATTGAAGACG
>JBDUCU010000056.1:0-18032 GCA_040003315.1 Burkholderiaceae bacterium
GAGTCCCGGATCGTGGGGTTGCGACGCAAGTCGCGCTTCAGGTCGATTAGGGCGGACCTGCTGGGGGACGAAGATGAATGGCCTTCACCTGACTGGCGATCTGTTCGACTGCAGTTGTAGTGCAGCGCTTTTGACGGATCTTGCAAGACTTTCCAAAACCTGCCGCGACGCGACCGACGAATCGCAACTGACGATCGTCGATCAGGCCTGGCATCGATTCCCCGATTGGAACGGCGCAGCCGGCGGCATCACGGGAACCTTGCTGCTCGCCGAATCGCACCTTGCGATCCATACGTGGCCGGAGCGCAACGGTGTCACGCTGGACGTTTATGTCTGCAACTTCACCGACGACAACACGGGCAAAGCCGAGCGGTTGTTCGAAGCACTGACGCTGGCGTTCCGCCCCAAGAATCAGGTGGTCAACCGCATCACGCGCGGCGATCTGGCGACCGGGCCACAAGGCGCGCCCTTGGTTGCGCAAAGCGAGGCCAAGGAGGGCGAATTCATATTCGACTGGCTCAACGCCCACTCCGGATACGGCACCACAGCGACGCGGACACTGGCGGAGATACAGTCTCCGTACCAGCGGATCGAGGTATACGACACCGAGCAGTTCGGCAAGCTGTTCCGTCTCGACGGCCGCTTGATGACCTCGGAACTCGATGAGTTTTTCTATCACGAGTGCATGACGCATCCCGCCGCGTTGGCGCATCCGAACCCGGAGTCGATCCTGGTGATTGGCGGAGGCGACGGCGGATCGTCCGAAGAGCTGCTCAAGCACCCCAGCGTCAAGCGCATCGTGATGGCCGAGTTGGATCCGGCTGTGATCGATGTTTCGAAAAAATGGCTTGGCAGCATTCACAAAGGCGCGTTCGACGACCCGCGGTTGGAAGTGAAAATCGGCGACGGCTTCGAGTTCGTCCAGTCGACCGCCGAGCACTTCGACCTGATCGTGCTCGACCTGACCGACCCCGACACGCCGGCGTTTCATCTGTATTCAGAGCAGTTTTTTCGTATGTGCAAACGCATCCTGCGTCCGGGCGGCATGCTGACATTGCATCTCGGCTCGCCGGTGTATCAGGCCGAAACAGTGCGCAAGAATGCCGACAATCTGCGCAAGGTATTTCGGCACGTGGCCCCGATGTCGCTGTTCGTGCCACTGTATGGTTCGCTGTGGTGCCTCGCCGTTGCGGGCGACACGATCGACCCGCGCGCAATGTCGGTTGAGACGATCGCTCAGCGGATCGACGAGCGCGGTATCAACGGTCTGAGTTATTACCACCCGGCTCTTCACACGGCACTATTCACGCTTCCGCTGTTCGTGCAGAACCTGGTGCAACTCAAGACTCCGACACCCCAGACGGCTACAACCAAGCAGCTGCAAGCGGCTTAGCCGTCCGCTTGAGCGCCAGATGCCAGCGGCGCGTTTTTATATCGACGCGCCGCTCGCACCCGGTACGCAGCTCGATCTGCCGCCAAGCGTCGCGCATCACGCCACCCGCGTGTTGCGTCTGCGTGAGGGTGGAACCATTATCTTGTTCAACGGGCGCGGCGGCGAGTTTCATGCACAGCTTTCGGTCAAGGGCAAACGTCCCACCGCTGAGATCCAGACCTTTGATCCAGTCGAGCGCGAGGCTCGGTTGCCGATCACCCTAGTGCAGTCATGGATCGCGACCGAAAAACTGGATTGGGTGGTCGAGAAATCGGTCGAGCTTGGGGTGCATGCAATCCTGCTCGCGCCGGCGCAGCGCTCGCTCGTTCGCCTCGCTGGGGATCGCCTGGCTCGAAGGATAGAGCGCCTGCGCGACCTCGCCACCGCAGCGTGCGCTCAATGCGGGCGCAACATCGTTCCACCGATCGCTGCGAGCGCTACCTTGGAGTGCGCGCTGCGCGAGCAATTTGACGACAGCACGATCCGGCTAATGCTCGAACCCTCTGCGTCGGATGAGATCCCGCTATCCAGAAATGCCTTGATCAATCGTCCCGTTCGCATTGTCGTCGGGCCCGAAGGTGGATTCGAAAGCACCGAGCTGACGCTGGCACGTGACGCCGGTTATCGCGCCTGTCGATTGGGGCCGCGCATCTTGCGCACGGAAACCGCGGGGATTGTCGCGCTCGCGGCGCTGCAAGCGCTCGCGGGGGACCTTTGCACAAGCTAAAGCAACTCTGGCTGTCTTACCGAATTAGCTTCGAGCACTGTCAACGCAGTCATATTGACGATGCGTCGCACAGTTGCTGCCGGAGTCAAAATGTTTGCCGGCTTGGCCACACCCAATAGCATCGGGCCGATCGCGATGTTGTTTCCGGCGGTCGCCTTCAACAGGTTATAAGAAATGCTCGCTGCATCGAGGCTTGGACAGACCAGCAAGTTTGAATCGCCGGCCAGCGTGGAAAACGGCATGATCGATTTGCGAATGGCGGCGTCTACCGCGCTGTCAGCATGCATTTCACCGTCGATCTCGAGTTCAGGTGCGAGCTGACGAATCAGCGCCAGTGCGTGGCGCATTTTCTCCGCCGACGGCGCATCGCTGGTTCCGAAATTCGAATGTGAAACCAACGCGACGCGCGGCACGATCCCGAGCCGCCTCAACTGCTCGGCTGCAAGCACAGTGATTTCGGCGACCTGCTCCGAAGTTGGTTCAAGATTCACCATCGTGTCGACCAGCGCGAGCTGACGTCCCGGCACCATCAAAATGTTCATCGCCGCATAAACGTTGGCGCCGCTGCGCCGCCCGATGACCTGATCGATGTACGTCAGATGTGGACCGTGTGTGCCGAACGTGCCGCAGATCATGCCGTCGGCCTCGTTCTTGTACATCATCATCGCGCCGATCAAGGTCAATCTGCGCCTCATCTCAATTTTCGCGTACTGCTCGGTGACACCCCGGCGCGCAGCGAGCCGGTGATACGTTTCCCAATACGAGCGATATCGCTTGTCGTACTCCGGGTTGACCAGCTCGAAGTCCACGCCGGGTCGCATGCGCAATCCAAAACGCTCGAGCCGCTTGTCGATGACTGCTGGCCGACCGATCAGAATCGGTTTTGCGAGCTTTTCATCAATCACGACTTGCACCGCGCGCAGCACGCGCTCTTCCTCACCCTCGGCAAATACGACGCGCGACCTGCCGCCCACCGCAACCGCGTTCTTCGCAATCGCGAAGATCGGCTTCATGAACGTGCCGGAGTGATAGACGAACTGCTGCAACTGATCGCGATACGCGTGGATGTCGTCGATCGGCCTCGTCGCCACACCGCTCGCAATTGCCGCCTGCGCCACTGCGGGCGCGATGCGGGTGATCAAGCGCGGGTCGAACGGTTTGGGAATCAGATACTCGGGCCCAAAGCTGACATCGGCGACGCCGTAGGCCGAAGCGACGATGTCACTCTGCTCCTCGCGCGCCAGGCCCGCCAGAGCTCGAACCGCCGCCGTTTCCATCGCGGTCGTAATCGTCGTCGCGCCGACATCGAGCGCGCCGCGAAAGATGAACGGAAAGCACAGGACGTTATTCACCTGGTTGACGTAGTCCGATCGACCCGTTGCAATCACCGCGTCATTGCGCACGGCCTTGACCTGCTCCGGCATGATTTCGGGTGTGGGATTGGCCAGCGCGAGAATCAGCGGACGCGCCGACATTTTCTTCACCATCTCCGGCTTCAGAACGCCCGCCGCAGACAAACCGAGAAAGATGTCTGCGCCGTCGATCACCTCGCCGAGCGTGCGAGCCGAGGTGCGTTGCGCAAAGCGCGCCTTGTCGTCGTCCATCAACGCGACTCGGCCCTGGTACACCACACCTTCGATATCGGTCACCCACATATTTTCGCGTGGCAACCCGAGTTCAACCAACAATTGCAGGCACGCGAGAGCCGCCGCGCCGGCGCCGCTCGTGACCAGCTTCACCTTGCGGATCTCTTTTCCAACAACGCTCAGGCCATTGAGCACCGCGGCGCCCACGATGATCGCGGTGCCGTGCTGGTCATCGTGGAAAACGGGGATCTTCATTCGCTCGCGCAACTTGCGCTCGATATAGAAGCACTCTGGTGCCTTGATGTCCTCGAGGTTGATTCCGCCGAACGTCGGTTCGAGGGCTGCAATGATTTCGATCAGCCTGTCGGGATCGAGCTCGTTGAGCTCAATGTCGAACACGTCGATACCTGCGAACTTCTTGAACAGGACGGCCTTGCCTTCCATCACGGGCTTAGCGGCCAGCGGGCCGATCGCTCCCAGTCCCAACACGGCAGTACCATTGGTCACGACACCTACCAGATTGCCTCGCGCGGTGTAACGAAACGCGCTCGCAGGATCGGCAACGATTGCATCGCACGCCGCCGCAACGCCCGGCGTGTAGGCCAGCGCGAGGTCGCGCTGGTTGACCAGCTGCTTGGTCGGCGTAACGGAGATTTTCCCTGGAAACGGCTTCTCGTGATACTCGAGGGCCGCGCGCCTTAAATCGTCCTGCTCATCTCGCTTCTGTTGATGCTGCTCGGGGCTCGACATATTTACGAGGGCGATGAAACTGCGGGAGGGCGAAGTACCCGATTATCCGCGCGTGCGATGGCGCGCAAAGGGGCGTGCGAACGCCGCCTGAAGACCAGCGAAGCCTACCCGAGAGGGAAAAACTAGACCGACTGCTCCGATCGCGCAGCGACGTGCGCGTCGCCAGCCGCATTCGGGCTGGGCAGTAGATAGCCTGGCTCAAGCGGTACGCTGACCTCGGCTTTCACAGCGTCCGGCTTCGCCTCTATGGCCCGGACCGTTGCGGCGGTGGCCGCCGCGCGAATGGCGGAAGCGATCGCAGCCTCGACCTTGCCGCCCGCTGCCAGTTGCAGCCGCGCACGCTCGCCGAGCACGCGTACACCGTATCCGCCGTCATCCGGCATATTGCCGGCGCCGACGTAAAGCTGCAGACCGCGTTCAACCGAGCCGCCGCGCGAAATCATCTCGTGCAAAATGGACGAGCCCACTTTCATGTTGGCGACTGGGTCAAGCGCCGCGGTCTCGCCGCCGTGGGGCTCAAAGCGGTGGGCGTGAACATGGGTCATCACCTGCATCAAGCCCTGAGCACCGACTGAACTCTGCGCAAACGGATTCAGGCTGGACTCAACCGCCACTACCGAAAGAATGAGCAACGGATCGAGATTCTTCTCCTTGCCGATCTGAAACGCGTTCGCGACGAGCATGCGCACCGCCCCATCCGCCACGCGGTATCGCCTGGCAAGGTATTGCACGATGCGCTTTTGCTGTGGGTCGTTGGCGGTGACGTTCACAGCATGTTCGGCTTTTGCGTCGTCAGAATCTTCGACATCTTGTGCGGCAAGCTCCACAGCGTTTGCGCCGGAGAGCCGGGCGACAACCGCCGTACGGGCGTCGTCGCTGCTGATTAGAACCCCACCCGCTAGCAGCGCGATGCACCCCGACAGGGTCACGACCAGTTTTGCGGTCGACAAAGCACCGGCACCGACGTCGCTTAGGAACGTCAGACCTGCCCACCAGGCCGGCCGGATCGCATGCAGCGCATAATTCGCAGCGTTTCCCACTCCTACCTCCTTGTGCTGAACGGCACTCACAACGACCCGCTTGCCATTCACAGGAACTCGACCGTTCGCTCGACTGCTCGACACCCAGCGGCACACCCTGGTCGCCGGTAGCCAGTTGGGGACTAGCGTCGCGCTTCGAGCGACATCTACTAGAGCAACGGGCAGACCACCTATCACCCATCCCGCCTGGGTGGCTCAGCCACCGTTATTGCATGGTGCAGTGCACGCGGTACGCGGGTTAGCCAAACAGCTAGGCGCATTTTAGGTGCCCCGTAAAACCGGTCAACCGAGGATTCAGCCAATATCGTGGGTAATTTTCTGATGGGTGATTCACTAGTACTTCTCCTGCGCGGACACGAGCAAAAACATCTTATTTAACATGAAGTTATCGCGCCCCGTTAGCGATGTTTGCACTTACTAACTACGTTACCGCTCGTCGGCAGAAATCCCGCGCCGCATGAAATACGCCGATCTGCGGGAGTTCATTACCCAACTCGAGAGGGCTGGCGACCTAAAGCGTATTTCGACTGAGGTTTCGCCCCGCCTGGAGATGACTGAAATCTGCGACCGGGTACTGCGCGCGGGCGGCCCTGCCCTCCTGTTCGAGCGGCCCACCGGCTCTCAAATTCCCGTACTTGGAAATCTCTTCGGTACGTCGAAGCGAGTGGCCGCGGCAATGGGTGCATCCGACGCCGCAGCCCTACGGAACGTGGGCGAACTTTTGGCGGCTCTGAAAGAGCCCACGCCTCCGGTTGGCTTGCGCGATGCCCTGGACACGATCGCTCAGCTCAAAAGTGCCCTGTGGGACATGGCGCCGCGAGAAGTCCGCAATCCCTTGTGCCAGACCTTGATTTGGGAGGGCGACGATGTCGACCTTGAGCGCTTGCCGATTCAAACCTGCTGGCCGGAGGACGCCGGCCCCCTTATTACGTGGGGGCTGGTTGTAACGCGTGGTCCGCATAAAAAGCGCCAAAATTTAGGTATCTATCGACAACAGGTGCTAACGCGCAACAAACTGATTATCAGATGGCTTCCACAACGCGGCGGGGCGCTTGACTTTCGAGATCACGTTCTGGCGCATCCGGGACAGCCGTTTCCGCTCGCGGTCGCCCTTGGCGCCGATCCGGCGACCATGCTAGGCGCCGTCACCCCAGTGCCCGATTCGCTTTCCGAATATCAGTTCGCTGGTTTGCTTCGGGGCGGCCGAACCGAAATCGCCAAGTGCATCGGTAGCGAATTGCAGATCCCGGCAAGAGCGGAGATCGTCCTTGAGGGCAACATCTTGGTCGGCAATACTGAGATCGCGCACAATGAGACCAAGGCGGCCGATCGCTCGGCGGGACACGGCTACGAGATGGCGCTCGAAGGCCCGTTTGGCGACCACACCGGTTACTACAACGAGCAGGAGCGGTTTCCCGTCTTCACGATCGACCGCATCACGATGCGGCGTGATCCCATTTATCACTCCACTTATACGGGCAAGCCGCCCGACGAACCGGCGGTCCTTGGAGTCGCTCTGAATGAGGTGTTCGTGCCGCTGCTGCGTCGAACTTTTCCGGAGATTGTCGACTTTTACCTGCCGCCTGAAGGATGTAGTTACCGCATGGCGGTTGTTTCGCTGCGCAAGCAATACCCGGGACACGCAAAGCGAGCGATGTTTGGCGTGTGGAGCTTTCTGCGGCAGTTCATGTACACCAAGTTCATCATCGTCACCGATGCCGACATCAACGTGCGCGACTGGAAGGAAGTGATCTGGGCGATCACGACGCGGGTCGATCCGGTGCGAGATACGCTGCTCATTGATAACACGCCGATCGACTATCTGGACTTCGCGTCGCCGGTGGCGGGGCTCGGGGGCAAAATGGGCATCGACGCCACGAACAAGTGGCCCGGAGAGACGCGGCGTGAATGGGGCCGTCCGATTACCATGGATGCCCAGATCAAGAAGCGCGTCGACGATCTATGGAACGAGCTGGGGCTCTAGCGGATGGCAATTGAACGCAAGCAGCTCAGACGCGGCGGTATCAAGTCGGCGGGGTACGACCGCAACAATCGGATACTCGAAATCGAATTCGACAACGGGTCGATCATTCAACACACCGCAGTCGGCGAGGAGATCGCCCGCCGCTTTCTCGCAAGCGCTGCGCCGGCGAGCGTTTACAAAGACACGATCCAGGATGAATTCACGGTGAAGCGTGTGAAGTAGCGCTACAGAAAGAACAGTGTCGCGAGGCCCAGAAAGATAAAAACGCCCATGCTGTCAGTGGTAAAGGTCAATAGCACCGACGACCCCAGCGCGGGATCGCGTCCCGAACGCACCAGCATCAGCGGCACAAACATCCCGACCAGCGAGCCGATCACCATATTGAGCGTCATGGCCAGAAACAACGTCAGCCCGATAAGCCATCCGCGCGGACTGTCGATGTAGATCCACCACGCGACCAGGCCCGCGATACTTCCCCAAACAGCACCGTTCAGGCCAGCGATCGCCAGCTCTTTCAGTATCAGGCGCCTCGCGTTGCCGCCGGTTACTTGGCCCAGCGCCAACGAGCGGATCATCAAGGTCATCGTCTGATTTCCGGAGTTGCCGGCGATACCCATCACGATTGTCATCAACGTTGCGAGCGCAACCACGCGCTCGATCGTTGATTCGAACGCTCCAATCACGCGCGACGCAAAAAACGCAGTACCCAGATTGACTGCAAGCCACAGCCACCGGTTGCGTGCCGAATTCCACACCGATGCGAACAAGTCCTCCTCTTCGAGCAGACCCGCTTGTGCGAGCGCTGCGTCTTCGCCTTCTTCGCGGATGACGTCGACGACTTCGTCGACAGTGAGCCGCCCGATCAGCCTGCCCGCCTGGTCGACCACCGGAGCGGAAACCAGGTCATAGCGCTCGAAGGCGTGCGCGGCTTCGCTCGTCTTGTCGAGCGCAGACAGTGTCATCAGCCCGGTGTTCATCACCGACGTCACTTCAATCTCGGGCTCATTCAAAAGGAGTCTGTCGAGCGGCAGCCCGCCCTTTAAAACGTCGTACCGGTCGACGACGAAGATCTGATCGGTATGATTGGGCAGCGCGTCGAAGCGTCGCAGGTAGCGCAGCACGACTTCGAGCGTGACGTCCTCACGAATCGAAATCATCTCGAAGTCCATTAGCGCGCCGACTGAATCATCCGGATAGGACATCGAAGCGCGCAGATGCGCGCGCTCTTCAGTCGGCAGACTCTCCCGAACCTCATCCACAACATCGGCCGGAAGATCGTCGGCGATCGAAGCGATCTCATCGGCTTCAAGGCTTTCGACCGCGTCGACCAACTCGTCGCGGTTCATCGATGCGATCAGTGTTTCGCGCACTGCATCGCTGACTTCGATCAGGATTTCACCATCGCGGTCGGCCTTGACGCAGTCCCAAACGATCAACCGCTCGTTAATCGGCAGCGCTTCAAGGATGTGGGCGATGTCGGCGGGGTGGAGCCGGTCAAGGATCGACTTCAGCTCGGTTAGATGCTGTCTGTGCACCAGCTGCTCAACCAGTACCTTCTTCTGACCGTCCGGCGTCTGCTCTCTTTGCACCAATGCTTCGACCCGGCGCTGCTTCTCAAGCAGATGCTCGACGCGTGCGAGCGCACGCTGCGCCGCTTCGGGATCGTGCGCCGACGGAACTTTGCGCTCTACAGTTTCGCTTTGTTGATCGTTCATCTGACTACGTGGACGCCGCTCAGCGGCTCGCGGATTGTAGGCGCGGTGTATTCGTCCGCGGTGCGCAATTGCCGCTCCGCGCTGGCGCTTCTTAGGGTATCGGCGCGTCGCTCATGAAGCGCTGGATCGCGGCTGCCCTTCGATCAAGATAAGGACCCGACCGAATCCGGCCATATTGCTTTGGATTCGGCAGATACGATGCAAGACGCGCGGATTGCTCGGTGCTCAGCTGAGACGCCCCGATGCCGAAATACTGGCGCGCCGCCGCCTCGGCTCCGAACACACCGTCGCCCCACTCGACAACGTTCAAGTAGACCTCGAGGATGCGTCGTTTGTCCCAAAGCGCCTCGATCATGTACGTGATCGCCAGTTCCTGCGCCTTGCGAACATAACTTCGCTCGGAGGACAAGAAAAGGTTCTTCGCAAGCTGCTGTGTGATCGTCGAGCCACCGCGTGCAGGCCTTCCCTTGCGAACGTTTTCCTTGTATGCCTTCTCGACCGCCTCCCAATCGACTCCCTCATGCGCAATGAAGCGCGAATCCTCGGATGCCACGACGGCGCGCTTGAGCTGATTCGAAATGCGCCCGTATTCGACCCACCGGTGATTCAGCTCGGCGTTTGGTTTCTTCTCGCGCAGCGCGGCAAGCTCGCGCTTCATGAAAGAGGTCATGCCTGGATCGTTCCATTTCCACCATCCGACCCAGGCGAAGTACCAGAGCTGGATCAGCAGAAGGAGACCGACAGCGAGCAGCGCTGTGCGCAGCAGCCAGCGCAATGCGATGCGCATGGCTATTTTGCGGCGACGTGCTCCGCCGGTGAGCGCTTGAGCAGTTCGCGCAGCTCGCGGTACACCGGACCGGTATCGGGACGAATGCCACGCCACAGCAGAAACGATTCGGCCGCCTGTTCGATCAGCATGCCGAGCCCGTCGACGACGATTTTTGCGCCGCCAGAGCTAGCAAGCTCCATGAAAGGCGTCGGCTCCGCCGCATAGACCAGGTCATACGCGAGCGCACAATCATTGAAGGTGTCCGGATCAATGGCGGGGGCTTCGTTGTGCAGGCTGGTGGTCGTGCCGTTGATGATCAAATCGAAGTGTTCGGCAGGAATCTCGTCAAAGTGAATCGCTTCGACGCCAAACTCTTCCGCCAACTCTTCAGCGCGTTTGTGGGATCGGTTGGCGACCGCAAGCCAGCGCGGACTCTCATCAAGCACGGAACCGATCAGCCCGCGCACCACACCGCCTGCGCCGAGGATCAGGACGGTGCAATCCGACAATGAAAATTTGAGCCGCTCACGAAGGTCGCGCACAAAGCCGATCCCATCGGTGTTATCGCCCAGGATTGCATCGCCATCGAACTTCAGCGTATTGACAGCACCGGCCAGCCTCGCGCGCGGAGTCAGGTCGTCAGCAAGCTTTGCGGCGTCGATCTTGAACGGCAGGGTGACGTTCAGTCCGCCGTATCCCGCCTCGCGCAGGGTAAGGGCCTTTTCCTCAAAGCCATCGAGCGGCGCCTCAATACGCTCGTACGACAGGCGATGGTGGGCCTGCAGCGCAAATCGTTGATGGATCTCCGGCGAACGGCTGTGGGCAATCGGGTTACCAACGACTCCGTACTTGTCGACGGGGTTCATGATCTCTGATCAGGGCTTTGCGCTGCGAGTGGCAAGCTGGTCGTTGGTGAAAATCCAGGTCCGCGTAATTTCGAGGATATCCGTGTCGCGCCCGATCTCAGGAGGAAATGGCGGGTATGGCCCCGCCATTTGCACGATTCGGCGCGCGGCGCGGTCGAGTATCTGCGACCCCGACGACTGTTCGATCAGCGTATCGGCGACCGAACCGTCTTTGCGAATCGCGACCGTCATCCGCAGCGCACCGTAAAAACGCCCCCGTGCGTCGTTCGGGTAATTCTCGTTGCCGATCCTTTCAACTCGCGCCCGCCAGTCCTCGACGTAGCGCGCATACCGGTACTCCGATGCGCTCGGCATGAAGTGGTGCTTGCGCGGCCGTTTCTGATAATCCGAAATCTGCTTCGCGATCTCAGCCTGCGCCCGCTTCAGCTGCTCGCTCGTTTCGTCTTCGGTGCTGCCGTTTTGCGACGGCTCGGTCGCTCCGTCCTTCAACGGCGTGGCAGACAGCTGCAACGCTGAGCGCAGCGTCGCCAGCAAGGTTTTCTGTTCCTCCTCGAGCTGATGCACGGCTTTCTTGGCTGACTCGAGCGAATCGCCATCGTGCATTTCGAAGCTGTCGGGCAGCGGAGAAGTGCGGCGTCCGGCATCATTGGCGCCGCCGCCATCCATATTGTTCTGTGCGAGCGCTTCAACCGTGCCGGGCGCGGTGTCGGTCTTCGAATTGACCAGGATGATCTCAACCGGCGGGTCGGTGGAACGCACGCGAAACAGCTCGGGGTCAACGAAACGCACCGCCAGCGCAGTGATGTGCAGACCGACAGACACTGTCATCGCCATCACCAGCACTTTGTCCGCGAGTAACGATCGCATGCCATAAGCGGGCGCGGCAAGACTCAACTCGGCGACGTCCATAGAGCCAAGTCCGTTAACCAGGTCCATTCGTCCACATCATCGATCGACGCTTGCTGACAGAGTCGAACGATTGTAGCCAGCACAATCAATCTCGCGCGTGACACGATCGCGCTAGTCTCGTCGCCAGCGACACGGCCGATATCACGCAGGCGGTGAAGCCGTATCGGCCGCGCCTTGTGACGGATCGATCGTCTCTTGCGCGATCCCCTCGGCGATCGCCCCGGCCACTTCCGCATGCTGCTCAGCCGCTGCCTCTGTTGGCTCGGGCAGTCCTTCGACCAAGTCCTCTTCCTCAATGTCGACGGCGGCTTGCGCGGCCAGCAGACGGTGCACTCGTGCCTCCAAAGTCAGGTCAACCGCATCGGTGCCCACGACGTCGAGTTCCAGTCGCTGTCCGCGCGGCATATCTGCAAGTCCCGGCAGGCGCGTTACGAGGGGAAGCCCATCGACCCGCAGCACATCACCTTTTATCACCGTAGCCACGATGCGCGTTTGCTTTTCCTGCTGCAACCAACGAAATGACCAGTACCTCTCCATCCGTTGTTGGAACTCGGCGTACGCGCCATACGATGCCTCGAACCCCGAAACGACGCTGAACAGCTCCGCATCGTTGGCCGCGTAAGGGGGCGGCTGCTCGCTCAGCAGCGCGAGTAGTTGCCGCTGATTCACAAGATCGACGTATCGCCGCAGCGGAGATGTGGCCCACGCATAGTGCTCGACGCCGATGCCATCGTGCGACGCGGGCACCGTTCCCATCTTGACGCGTCCCAACGCCTGCGAGCGGTAGATCCCGGCGACGCGGCGCGTCGCGAGCAGACCGCCCCAGACAGTGTTCGCAAAAATCATGAGCTCGGCGACAATCAGGTCGAGTGGCGCTCCGCGCCGACGCTGCCGCAGTGTCACGCTCGCCGCTTCGCCGACTCCATCGAGTTCGAACGAATAATCGATGCGACCCGACGGCTCTGCGCGGCCGCGCACCTGCTCCCGGCGCGCCAGCAGTCCCCGCGCAATGTGCCAGAGAAGACTTAGCTGCTCGGCAAATGGCGAATCGAAGTCGCCGCTGCCGATGCTGGATTCCGTGACTACCGCATCGAGTACATCGTGGCGCAGGTTGCTTTCGATCCTCAGCCGCTCGAGTCGCGACTCGGTCGACCGTACAGCGAGGGTCTCGCGATCGATATCGGCGTACAGCGAAAGCACCGGTATCGCTAAGCCTGCATTCAGCGAAAAGCCATCGATCCATTGTTCCGGAAGCATCGTGTACTTGAGCCCGGGCGCGTACACGGTTGACATACGAGAACGCGCGACCTCATCCAGCACATGGCCCCGCGGTATCGCGATCGCCGGCGCTGCGATGTGGATGCCGATCCGGACGCTATTTCCGAGCATTTGCACTGAAAACGCATCGTCGATTTCGGTGGTCGCACTGTCGTCGATCGAGAACGCGTGGACCGAAGCAAGTTCGAGGTCGTTCGGTGTCGCCGGCGCCGGCAGATCGGGCGCGAATCCCGTTCCGTGCGGAAAATGCTGCGCCAGAAAACTGTCGACATGCCAGCGGTACGGCGATCCAATCGCGCCGCGTGCGAGCAGCAACCGCAGAGGCGTCGTCTGCAACTCAGTCGCCGCCTGTTCCAGCGCTTTGAACTCGATCGAGCTGCGATCGGGCTTGATCAGCAACGCAATCGCCTGCTTGACGATCGTCTCGGGTGCGCGTCCGCCTTTCAGCTCTTCAACGTACCGCTGTCTCGCCTCGTCCTGCCGCCGCTTGCGCTCCAGCGCAGCGAGCGCCGCCTTCAGCGTCTCGGCGGGGACGGGCCGATAGCGGCCCCGGCCCTTGCGGTAAAAGTACACGGGTGCGCTATGCAGCCGAACCAGCAATGCCGCCGCGTCGACCGGGCTCGGAGCTGCACCGAAGTATTCGCGCGCCAGGTCCATGAACCCAAACTCATCTTGCGGCGCCACTTCCCATAGAAAGTCGAGGTCGATCGATTCGGCCTGTGCGTGCGCACGCTCCATCAAATGTGCTGGCGAAGGCTCTGCGAAGCGCAGCAGTACGTGTGAGCTCTTCACCTTGGCCCGCTTGCCGCTCGGCAACTCAACCTGATGCGCAGTGCCTGTGTTGGCCAGCTCGGTCCCCGCGCGGAAGGTGCCGTCGTCGTCGAACAGCAGATGCGTGGTCATGCAAAGCTCGCCATCAACCCTGCTGGCAGCGTCACACCGTCAATCCGCCCGAAACTTCGATCACAGCACCATTGATGTACGAGGCTTCGTCGGACGCGAGGAATGCGTACAGATTGGCGATGTCTTCCGGCGTTCCTAGACGGCGCAGCGGCACGCGCTCTGTCAGCTGCTGCAGTACCTTGTCGGGAATCGTGTCCAGAATATGGGTCGCGACGAAACCGGGCGCAACAGCATTGCAGCGAATGCCCTTCGGGCCGAGCTCGCGTGCCCACGTCTTGACAAATCCGATCACGCCGAACTTGCTGGCAGCGTAGTTGGTCTGCCCGAAGTTGCCATAAATGCCGACAACGCTCGAAGCATTGAGGATCACACCGCTGCCCTGCCGCACCATCGTATCGACGACCGCCTGCGCGCAGTTGTAAGTGCCCTTTAGATTCACGGCGATCACTCGGTCGAACTGCTGATCGGTCATCTTCTGCAACCGTGCATCGATTGTGATGCCAGCGTTGTTGACGAGTATGTCGATGCGGCCGTGCCGTTGCGTGACTGCGGCGACCATTGCGACGATTTGGTCGCGTGCAGTGACGTCAACGACCCGCCCTTCGACATCGCTTTCCACGAGATTCTGCTGCTCCGCGCGCAGCGCCTCCGCCGCCGTCGCGATCAAAGCCGCATCGATGTCGCACGCGACGACCTTTGCGCCTTCGGCAAGGAATTTGCGCGCTGTTGCGTAACCGATGCCTTGTGCGGCTCCGGTGATGATTGCAACCTTGTTCATAAGACGATGGTTCACTGTGGTTTTCCTGTCACTGCATCTCCCATGTCGCATCGCAGAAAACGAGCACTTCATCGACGTACTTCTCGAAATCGGACAACTCGTGATCACTGCCTTCGATCACATGTTGTCTTGCGCCCGCGTACTTAGCGATCATCGTCCGATAGTCGATCACCGCATCGCCGGTCGCTGCAATCAGAAAATAGCGCTCGGGTCGTGTCACCCTAGTCGCTAGCTCACCCAGCTGCCCGATGTACTCCGCGCGAAAATCGATCTGATCCTCGCTGAAAAAGACCGTTTGATGACCGATATGCGCCTGCAGGTCGCGCGCCGGATCAATCGCCGGGTTCAACAGCACCGCGCGACAGCCCAGCCTCTCTGCGAGCCACGTTGCATAGTAGCCGCCGAGTGACGATCCGATGATTGCCAGCTGTTGCGTCATAAGAGACTGTGCAAGCTCGAGCGCGAGTTGCGCAGCTGCACGCGGGGAAGCAGGCAAAGCGGGACATAGGTAATGCCCAGCCATGCCGCGCTGTTGCAGACGCTGCCGCAGGAGGGAGGCTTTGCGCGACTGCGGCGACGACCGGAAACCGTGCAGATAAACGATCACCCCGCGACCGATCGATGCGTGGCCACCGAGAGTCACGCAGCGCGCTGCGTCTTGCTCGACTTGGCCAGCCGCTGCAACAGCAACGAGTGAATGCCGCCGAAGGCCCCGTTGCTCATCACCAGGATTTGGTCTCCGTCGGCAACATCATCGACGATCGCATCGATCATCGCGTCGAGGTCGTCATGCACGGTCGCGACCGAGCCGAGTGGTGCCAGCACGCGTGCGACGTCCCAGTCGATGCCACCGGCGAAACAGAAAACGCGATCGGCGCCCGCCAGGCTCGCCGGAAGCAACGTATTGACCGCACCGCGCTTCATGGTGTTCGAGCGCGGCTCGAACACGGCAACGACACGCCTCTTCGGATGCGATGCAGCGAGCGCGGCGATGCTCTGTGCAAACGCAGTCGGATGATGCGCGAAGTCATCTATGACGGTGACGCCGCTCGCTACCCCGCTGATTTCGAGTCGACGCTTCACGCCGCGAAATGTCGCCAGCGCCGCAAGCGCAACCGGTGCTGCCACGCCGATATGAGATGCCGCAGCGATCGCCGCCAAAGCGTTCAACCGGTTGTGCTGGCCGGCCATCGCAAGCTGCAATAGCCCAACTGTCGTGTCGAGATGCCGAACCTGGAATGGCGGCTCATCGCCAAGCTGCCATGTCGCGTCTTTCCCGAAGCTCTCGAGCTCCGACCAGCAGCCGCGCGCGAGTACTCTGGCGATCGCCTCGTCGCCGGCATTGACGATGATGCGCGCACTGGATGGCAGTATGCGCACCAGGTGGTGGAATTGCGTCTCTATCGCACCCAGGTCGCTGAAGATATCGGCGTGATCAAATTCAAGGTTGTTGATCACCAGAGTGCGCGGGCGATAGTGCAGAAACTTGGAGCGCTTATCGAAAAACGCGGTGTCGTACTCGTCGGCCTCGATGACAAAGTATTGGCCCTTCCCGAGCTGCGCCGACCTTCCAAAGTCATCGGGAACGCCGCCCACCAAGTACCCCGGCAACAACCCCGCGTGGTCGAGGATCTTCACAAGCATCGCTGTCGTCGTCGTCTTTCCGTGCGTGCCGGCGACGGCAAGCACGTGACGATCGCGTAACACTTGATCCGCAAGCCACTGTGGCCCCGACATGTACGCCAGACCGCGATCCAGGATCCGCTCCATCAGCGGATTGCCGCGTGTTACGACATTTCCAATGACCCAAACATCAGGCGCGACAGAAAGCTGATCTGACGCATAGCCCTCGATCACTTGCACGCCGGCCGACGCCAGCTGTTCACTCATCGGGGGATAAACGTTGACGTCGCAGCCGCTGACCGTATGGCCAGCCGCCTGTGCGAGCTGCGCCACGCCGCCCATGAAAGTTCCACCGATGCCGAGGATATGAAGGTGCACGATTTTTACCGGCACAGACCGGCATCGCATGAGCGAGAGCGCGGCATTGTAATGCGCACAAAGTACGCGCCCGCGAGTGTCGATACACTCGATCCATGTCGTCAGGCGATATTCGAACCGAGCTCGCGGTCGCCGCCGCTCGCTTGATTGCAGAGGAAGGGTGCGAATACGCGCAGGCGAAGCGACGCGCCGTGCAGGAGATTTTCGGAGAGGGTGCCGAGCGCCGCACCTCGATGCCCGACAACAGCGAGGTCGAGCACCAGTTGCGTCGCTATCTGAAACTGTTTGGTGGCGAATCGCATCGTTTGTTGCTGAGGGCACGGCGAGCGTTGGCAGCCGAAGTGATGCAGACGCTGCGCGAATTCGACCCTTACTTGATCGGCGCAGTGCTGAACGGCACCGCGACCGAACATTCTGACATCCATCTGGAATTGTTTGTAGACAGCGCCAAAGACGTGGAGCTTCAGCTGATGAATCTCGGCATCGAATTCGACGTCGAAGCGGGCGGTGACGCGCGCCCATCGGTACTCGAACGCCTGAGTTTCGTCGTAAAACCTGTGGTCAACGCAACAGCCGACTCGGCGGTGCGTCCGGGGTTCGTCGGCGTTCAATTGCACGTCTACCCGCGTGATGCCATCCGGATCGCACGCCACCGGCGGAACAAGCCGAGCGAAACCGACTTGCACCCGATCGAAATTGCCGGCCGCGCCAGCCTGGCAGCGCTGACAAAGTTGATGGCAAGCGCTTGATGGCGGCAACCCGACCTACCGACGATTCGTGGTGGCGCAGCCGAATGGTCGTCATTACTGTCGGGCTGCTCGCGCTGGGCATCGGCTTCGCGGTGGCAGTGCGCTTTGTTAAGCCTGCTGAACCTGCGCCGATCGATGCTTCTGCGCTCTTCACGCACAGCTTCAACGACACTGAAGGTCGCCCGCAGGCGATATCGCAATGGAAGGGAGGTTGGCTCGTGGTCAACTTCTGGGCGACCTGGTGCGCTCCCTGCGTCGAAGAAATGCCCGATCTGCAACGCGTGCAGAACGAGTACATCGGCCGCGGCGTGACGATCGTCGGTCTCGCAATAGACAACGCAACCGCGGTCAAACGTTTCCGCGATGAGTTGAAGCTGCAACTGCCACTCTTAATTGCTAGCGCCGCAGGCACCGACTTGGCGCGCGAACTCGGAAATGCTTCGGGTGCACTTCCCTATACGGTCCTGGTGGACCCGGCCGGACACGTCGTGAGATCAAAGCTGGGCCAGGTGCGAGCGGCCGAGTTACGCGTCTGGCTGGACTCT
>JBDUCU010000057.1:0-17960 GCA_040003315.1 Burkholderiaceae bacterium
GCAGCGGCGCGTTGTAATTGGCCGGCCCGACCACGTCGCCCTGGGCCGCTTCACTACATGCCTGCTGAACCCGCTCGTCGGAAAGTCCGATGATCGCTGCCATCGACCCCGCCCCCACCGGTACCGCATCCTGCATGGCCTGGGCGCGAAAACGCACTAGATGCACCGCATCTTCCAGTTCGACTGCACCAGCCACAACCAGCGCGGTGTATTCACCAAGACTGTGCCCTGCCACCAGCGCCGGCTCGGCGCCGCCTGCAGCCCGCCACGCCGCGTAGATTGCATAGCTAGCGGTCAGCAATGTGGGCTGCGTGTTCACCGTCAGATCGAGCTCTTCGGCGGGCCCCTTGGCGATTAGTTCGGCAAGGTCCTGGCCGAGCGCGCGCGACGCGCGCGCGACAATCGATTCGACCGTGGCATTGCCGCCAAACGAGTCGAGCATGCCCACCGACTGCGAGCCTTGTCCGGGAAAAACGAACGCGATCTTCACGTTGGGTCAGTCCTACCAGCGCAGCAGCACCGAGCCCCACGTAAAGCCGCCGCCGACTCCTTGCAGCATCACATATTGCCCACTCCTGACGCGGCCGTCGCGCACCGCCACATCGAGCGCGAGAGGTACCGAAGCGGCCGATGTATTGCCGTGACTGTCGACGGTGGATACCATTTTCTCCGCGGGTACGCTGAGCCGCTTGGCGATCGCGTTGAGGATCCGAACGTTGGCCTGATGCGGTATCAGCCAATCGAGCTGCGATGCTTCAAGACCGGCTTGCCGCAAGACATTCAGCGCGGAGGCTGCAAGCACGTTGACAGCGAGCTTGAACACCGCAGGCCCGTCCATCGTCAAAAACGGGTGCCCCTCGACCTTGCCCTGTGCAACGCGCCCGGCCGTGCACAGCACACCGGCCTGCGATCCATCGGCCTTGAGCTCGCTCCCCAGTATTCCGGGTTCGCTCGCTGCCTCGACAACCACTGCACCAGCGCCGTCACCGAACAGCACGCACGTCGTGCGGTCATTCCAATCGAGAATCCGCGAAAATAATTCGGCGCCGATCACCAGTGCGCGCCGGTTCATGCCGCTCCGGATCATCGCATCGGCAACCGCGAGTCCATACACAAAACCGCTGCACACTGCTTGCACATCGAACGCCGTCGAGCCGCCAGCATCGAGCTGCGCCTGAATCAAACATGCAGTGCTCGGGAAGATCTGATCGGGGGTCGAGGTGGCGACGATGATCAAATCGATGGCGCCGCTCGTGAGCCCTGCAGCGTCGAGCGCGGCTTTCGCGGCCTGCGCACCCAGATCGGCGGTCATCACGCCGGGTGCCACCAGATAACGCTGCCGAATGCCAGTACGTGCAACGATCCACTCGTCCGATGTTTCGACGCCGCGCTCAGCCAGGTCGCGTGTCAGCTCGGCATTCGACACGGGCCTTCCGGGCAGCGCGGAGCCAGTGCCTGTGACGCGCGTGTAAATCGGCGTCATGCGCCCGCTGGCGCGGGGTGATTTGCGCGGCGGGTCTGCTCCTGTTGTGCCTGCGCGAGCTGCGCGACGATCGGCCGCATTTCAGCGATCGTACGATCGAGTACATGATGGTGCGCCTGCTCGAAACCGCGCTTCAGCGCGCTTTCAAACGCGACCGCGTCGGCCGAGCCGTGACTCTTGATTACCAGCCCGCGCAGTCCGAGCAGACTCGCTCCATTGTGCCGTCGATGATCGACACGGCGCTTGAACCGCTTAAGTACCGGCAACGCCGCCATCGCCTGCACGCGTGAGAGCAGCCCACGCGTGAATTCTTCCCGCACGAAGCCCGCCAGCATCACGGCCAGCCCTTCGGATGTCTTTAGCGCAACATTGCCGACGAAGCCATCGCAGACGATCACATCGGTGGTGCCTCTGAATATGTCATTGCCCTCAACGTTGCCGACGAAATTCAGCGGACTGGCCCGCAACAACTCGGCTGCCTGCTTGACGACCTCGTTGCCCTTGATCAGCTCCTCGCCGATATTGAGCAGGCCGACCTTGGGCCGATCAATGTCCTCCACCGCGGCGACCAGCGCGCTGCCAAGCACCGCGAACTGCAGCAAATGTTCGGCACCGCAATCGACGTTTGCACCGAGATCGAGCACCGTCGTCACACCGCCCAGTTGGTTCGGCAGCACCGCGGCAATCGCCGGCCGATCAATGCCGTCGAGCGTCTTCAGCACGAACCGTGCGATCGCCATCAACGCGCCCGTGTTGCCGGCGCTGACGCAAACATCAGCTCGGCCTTCCTTGACCAGATTGATCGCGATCCGCATCGACGAATTGCGCTTGCTGCGCATCGCAAACGCAGGCGCGTCATTCATCTCGACCACCTCGTCGGCGTGCACCACCTCGAGTCGACTTGAACGTCGGCCGTGCAGCGCAGCTTCGACATCGGCGGACCGACCGACCAGCAGCAGGTGGACATCGGGCTGACGATCGATGAATACAAGCGACGCGGCGACGGTCACCGTGCAGCCATGGTCGCCGCCCATGCAGTCAACGGCGATTCGCGTCGTCACCGGGGTTCAGCCGACAGCGGATTCGATGCAGCGGACAGATCTTGCAACCGCGCGGACTGAATTACTCGTCGCTCTTCGTCTGAATGATTTTCTTGCCGCGATAAAAGCCGGTAGCGCTGATGTGATGGCGGCGATGCACCTCTCCAGTGGTCGGCTCAATCGCCGTTGGAGGGTTTGTCAAAAAGTCATGCGCGCGATGCATTCCGCGTTTCGAAGACGATTTCTTGTTCTGCTGGACAGCCATGGCTAACCCCGCGAAAAGGCGTCGATTGTACCCGACGGGCGCGCGCCGGGTCTGATTTGGACTCGAATGACGCCCGGCGAAGAGCTAGGCGGGCCCTTCGTCTTCGTTGACCTTCGAACGCACGGACGCCAGAACAGCGAAGGCGTTCGGCGTCACTGCCGGATCAATATCATGCGGGGAGCTCCGCGGCGTCGAGCATTCATCATGGCGCGGCACCAGCGGCAGCGACAGCATCACTTCGTCCTCGATCCAACTGGCGACGTTCATTGCGCTCGACCCGACCATAGCGTCGGATTCATCATCGTCGATCGGCAGCAAATTCAGATCTTCTTCGGTCGCGACGAAACGGAAGCGAATTTTCCGGTCGATGGAGAAATCGAACGGCGCGTTGCATCGCTGGCACGTCAGCTGCAGCACGCCGGTCAAGTGCACGTCGGCGCCAGGTGATCCGTCGTCGTCAACCAGCCCAGTGATCTGATAGTGCAGCACGCCGTCGCTCGCCGCCAGATACTCGGCAAGCCGGGTCAAGCTCGCGATCGGAAGCTGTCCGCTAACCTGCCGACCCGATCGGGCAAGCTCGAAGCTATCAATGGTTGTCGGTTGTAGGGACATTGAGTGACGCGCGGGTCCGCATTGCGGCGGCTCTAAAATGATCGGATGGCCGGCCCGCTGATCGTACTCGCCTCGACCTCGCGCTATCGACGCGAACTGCTGCAGCGATTGCGCCTTCCGTTCCAGGTCCACGTGCCGACGGTCGACGAGTCCGCGCTGAACCTTGAAAAACCGCGCGATACGGCGATTCGATTGGCGCGCGCCAAGGCAACGAACGTTGCGCGTGTGTTTCCGGACGCGATCGTGATCGGATCGGACCAGACGCTCGACATGGACGGAACCACGCTCGGCAAGCCCAGCTCACACCAGGCAGCAATGGCCCAGCTTCAGGCTCTGCAGGGGCGCACCGTCGTCTTTCATTCCGCGCTGGCGGTCGCACGGGCTGGCGGCGCTGACTTGCAGCTCGACTGTGTTGCGACGACGGTCACTTTCCGCACGCTGACGCATTCGCAACTCGATGCCTATCTCCGCGCAGACCTCCCATATGACTGCGCGGGCAGCGCCAAGATCGAATCGCTCGGCATTGCGCTGGTCGAGCGCGCCGAGTCGGAAGACCCGACTGCTTTGATCGGTCTGCCGCTGATCCGCCTGACAACGATGCTTGCCGCGGCGGGCATCGACGTGCTTGATCGCCAATGAGCGGCACGCTCTACCTGCTACCTTCGCCGATCGGCGGTCCGCTGCACGCGTCGTTGCCGGCCGCTGCGATAGAGACCGCGCGGCGCGTCCGTCATTTTCTGGCAGAAAACGCAAAATCGACGCGCGCGTTTCTGAAGCAGCTGCAGCACCCCGCGCCGATGCGCGAACTGTCGATTGTTGAAATCGGCCACGACCCTCGCGATTCGGACATCGCTAAATGGCTGGCGCCCCTGAGTGCTGGTTCGGACATGGCAATCGTGTCCGAAGCAGGATGCCCTGCGATTGCCGATCCCGGCGCGACATTGGTGGCAGCCGCTCATCAGAACGGATGGCCGGTGCGGCCCCTGGTGGGTCCGTCTTCGATCGTGCTGGCATTAATGGCATCCGGACTCAACGGCCAGCGCTTTCGCTTTGTCGCCTATCTGCCGATCGCCGTTGAAGCACGTGCGGCTGCGATCCGTGCGCTTGAGCGCGAATCGCGACACGGTGATACCCAGATTTTTATCGAGACCCCTTATCGGAACGTCGCGCTGTTCAACACGCTGTTGGCCGAGTGCGCACCGACCACTCGGCTCGCGCTGGCGGTCGACGTGACAGGCGAGCACGCGGTTATCGAACAGCGCACGGTCGGTGAATGGCATGAGCGTTCTTCGCAGGCAAAGGTCGCACTGGAAAAGCAACCCGCGGTGTTTTGTCTGCTGGCTTCGAGCGTCTAGACAATCGGCCGCAGCGGCTCGGCGTAACCGTCGGGCTGCCACAGCACTCGGCCGTCCTGCTCGACGACTTTCAAAGCGCGAAGCCCACCGAAGCCGGTACAGGCGCCGCCGCGACACGCGCCCGTGGCGGGGTCATAAAACGCCCCATGCGTCGAACACAGCAAATGCTCGGCATCGAAATCGAAGAACAGTCCAGGCAGCCAGTCGAGCTCGGTGGCGACGTGCGCGCAGCGATTCAAATATGCAAACGCGCGGCCGCCATAGCGGACTGCGAAAGCCGGAACGTTGCGCCCGCCGACGTCGACCTCGAAGCGAACCCCACGGCCGCCATTGAGCAGCATCGAAGACGCGCAGACATCGATCAGCGGTTTGCTTTGAGCCATGCCGATAGTTCCGCCACCGATGCGACCAGCGCCAGCGGCGCATGTGCGGCCAGATGCCGATGCAAGTGTGCCCCATAGGTCACTCCCAAAGCGCTGCTCCCCGCCGCGGCCGCCATCTGCAGATCATGAGTCGTATCGCCGACCATCAGGATTCTGTGCGGCGCTACATCGAGCTCGCTCGCGATCTCGAGCAACATGGCGGGGTGAGGTTTCGACTGCGATTCATCTGCGCAGCGCGACGCTGCGAACAGGCGCCCGAGCCCGGTCGACTCAAACGCTCGGGCCAGGCCGCGCCGTGTCTTGCCGGTCGCGACGGCCAATGGAACGTCGCGGGTGGCGAGATCCTGCAACAGCTTCTTCATTCCGTCGAACAGCAGAATATTTGACTCGCCGGCCTGATAGTGATGCCGGTAACGTGCGGAGAACTCCTCGGCGCGCTCGGCCGCCATTCCGGGCACGGCGTGCGCCAACGCGTCGAGCAAGCCCAGGCCGATTACGTGACTCGCCTGTTCCAGCGTGGGCACTGTCAACTCGAGATCCGAAGCAGCACAGCGGATGCACTGCGCAATCATCGCGGTCGAGTCGACGATCGTGCCATCCCAGTCGAACACAATCAGATCAAACCTGCGCATCCAGCCTTTTAGCATCCAGCCCTTTAAGCAAATCGCGGCATTCTGTGGGTAACGGCGCTTCCAGTGCCATCGCGTGGCCGGTCACCGGATGTTTGAACCGGATCGCGCCCGAGTGCAGGAACATGCGACCGAAGCGGGGCAACGCCGATGCGTAGGTTCCGCGCGCGATGCTCTTGTTCAGGTCGAAGTCGCCATATTTGTCATCGCCCACGATTGGAAATCCAAGATGCGCCAGGTGAACGCGAATCTGGTGAGTGCGGCCCGTCTTCAGGTCGGCCTCGAGCAACGAAAACTCGCCGTAGCGCTTCAGCAGGCTCAATACCGTGTGCGAAGCCATACCCTCGGCATCAACGCTGACTCTGCGCTCCCCCTGGCGGTTGACGTACTTCGTCAGCGGCAGACGAACATGCTGACGGTCGTTGACCCAGCGACCTTTCACCAGCACGCTGTAGCGCTTGTCGACCAGCCCGTCGCGCAAGTCGCTATGCAACTCGAGCAGGGCGCGGCGCGACTTCGCCAGCAGGAGAATGCCGGACGTTTCTCGATCCAGACGGTGCACCAGTTCCAGGAACGGTTGATGTGGGCGCGCCGCTCGGACACGCTCGATCAGCCCGTAAGCGATGCCACTGCCGCCGTGCGCGGCAAGCCCTGCGGGCTTGTCGACTGCAATCAGATGCTCGTCTTCGTAAAGAATCGGCGGCATCGCAGCAGCGGGGATGGCCGGCAGCGGAACCGGTGCTCGCTCGGCGATCCGCAATGGCGGAATGCGAACTCGATCTCCGGCTTCGAGCCGGTAGTCGGCGGCTGCGCGGCCCTTGTTCACCCGGACCTCGCCTTGGCGCACGATGCGATAAACATGGCTCTTCGGCACGCCCTTTGCGATCCGGATCAGGTAATTGTCGAGCCGCTGGCCTTGCGAATCGGGTCCGATCGTCCGATACGAGGCGCGCTGAGCGCTCGGCGCTTCCTGCTCGGGATCTGGAAGTGATTCGGCGGCTGCCGTCTTTGGGGTTTTACGCGCCGGGCTCATCTTGCATATACTCGCGCGGTCGGAACATTGGAAAGTCGGCTTCTGAGAGAAGTCATCTTCCGGAACCGGCACCGCGGAGATTGTAGCTGCGCTCATCTCCGCACAGGCGCTGCCGACGCTATTGCGTCCGCGGCATGTTGGAGGTGATTGTCATCTCCTGAATTCGCAGTCGCGCCGAATCTTAAGCATCGCGACGGCTGTATCGGGCCCGCTTCAAGCCGGCTCGCTGAAACGATTCGTACGGACAGAATAACGATTAACAGGACTGGTTTTCTGAACAGAGCTCAATGCGATCCGTCCATCACACCGAACAAGTCAGCCCGCCCCTCGCAAGAGCCGCGCGGCGTGTGACTGTGGGGCGGCTCCCGAATACCCATTGCATCGCCGTCGGCCGCCCACGCGGTCGGGCGGCCTCTGTCCGCGGGACCTGATACTCGCATTTTCCGCCGGCTCGTTTCAGCACAACAACAGCGCCATGAAGACTGAAGGCGCAGGGAGTGCTGATGAAACGCATGTTGTTCAATGCCACGCACGCAGAGGAGTTGCGGGTGGCGATAGTCGAGGGCCAGCGGCTGGTCGACATCGATATCGAGACAGCCGGCCGCGAACAGCGTAAGTCGAACATCTACAAGGGGGTCGTTACCCGCGTCGAGCCCAGTCTGGAGGCCTGCTTCGTCGATTATGGCGAAGAGCGGCACGGCTTCCTGCCATTCAAGGAAGTGTCGAAGATCTATTTCCGCGACGGCGTCGATGTGCGCACCGCGCGGATCCAGGACGCACTGAAAGAGGGCCAGGAATTCGTGGTCCAGATCGAAAAGGAGGAGCGCGGCAACAAGGGAGCAGCGCTGACCACTTTCGTGTCGCTCGCCGGACGTTATCTGGTTTTGATGCCGAACAACCCGCGCGGCGGCGGCGTGTCGCGCCGCATAGAAGGCGAAGACCGGCAGGAATTGCGCGAGACCATGGACCAGCTCGATTTGCCGTCGGGCATGTCGATCATTGCGCGCACTGCGGGCATCGGCCGCAACGTCGAAGAGCTGCAGTGGGACCTGAACTATCTGTTGAAGCTGTGGCACGCGATCGAAGGTGCAGCACGCCCGCAGTTCGAGATGGTCGTCGAAGACACCGCGAACCCGGGCAGAAAAATCACGACGTATGTCGATAGCCAGAACGCCCCCGACGGACAGCGCTTGAAGCGCGCCAATCCGCCGCCGTTCTTGATCGTCGAGGAGTCGAATTTGGTGATCCGCGCGATCCGGGATTATTTCCACCCCGAGATCGGCGAGATCCTGGTCGATACCGACGACATCTACGAGCAGGCGCGGCAGTTCATGGCCCACGTGATGCCCGACAACCTGCAGCGAGTGAAGCGCTATCAGGATGACGTGCCGCTGTTTTCGCGCTTTCAGATCGAACATCAGATCGAAACCGCGTACTCGCGGCAGGTGCCTTTGCCTTCGGGCGGCTCGATCGTGCTCGATCACACCGAGGCGCTGGTGTCGGTCGACGTGAACTCCGCACGCTCCACCAAGGGTTCGGACATCGAGGAAACCGCGGTGCGCACGAATCTGGAGGCAGCCGACGAGGTCGCTCGCCAGCTGCGGCTGCGCGATCTGGGCGGACTGATCGTCATCGACTTCATCGACATGGAGGATTCGAAAAACCAGCGCCTGGTTGAGAACCGGTTGAAAGACGCGCTGCATTACGACCGCGCCCGGGTACAGATGGGCAAGATCTCGCGCTTCGGTTTGATGGAGCTTTCTCGGCAAAGGATTCGGCCTGCGCTGAACGAGGGCAGTCACGTCACGTGCCCGCGCTGCAATGGCGTCGGGGTGATCAGAGACACCGAGAGTTCTGCCCTTCACATTCTGCGGATCCTGCAGGAAGAAGCGATGAAGGAAGGCACTGCCGCGGTCCACGCGCAGGTGCCGGTCGAAGTGGCGAGCTACCTGCTGAACGAAAAGCGCACAGATATCGCGAAGATCGAAGCGCGCTTGCGGCTTTCGGTGGTACTGATACCGAACAAGTTCATCGAGACACCTCACTATCACATCGAGCGACTGCGCCACGACGACGCACGACTCGAAGTGGCCAAGGCGAGCTTCGAGCGTGCCGCCGAGCTGGCGCCCAGCACCGACATGCCGTACTTGAAGGGCAAGGTCGACGACGAGCGCGCACGCGCGCGTCAGCAGGCAGTCGTCAAGGGCATCGTGCCCGAAACGCCTGCGCCGGCGCCCACGCCCGTCATTGCGGCGGCGCGCCCGGCCGCCACGGTCGACACGCCAAAGGGCGGATGGTGGGACCGCATTGTTGCGTTCTTCACCGGCAGCGAAATCGACGCGCAACCTGCGCCGATCGTGGTGCCCGCGGCACCGTCTCGCGAAAAAAACTCTGGAAGTGGCCAAGGTCGCGGCGAACCTCGGCGTGGACGCAACAACGGCGACGGTCGCCGCGATGGCCGCCGTGACGGCAAGCCCGCTGAGCGGCGCGACGCGACACGCGGCAGCGATACACGTCAGGGCGAACCGGACTCGAGGCGGCGCTCAGAACCGCGTGCTCCAACTGCGCCAAAGACAGAAACAAAGGGACGCGCCGAACGAGCGGCTCAACCAGATATGCGCGGTGGCGATGAAGCAGGCGCGCGGCGCAATTCCCGGTCCCGCCCGGATAGAGACAAAGTGAGCGTGGCAGACGCCTCGGACGGGGTTGCGATGCCCGAGGACATTGGTCCTGTGCCTTCTGTGCCACCGGTAAGCGCGCTGATAACCGCCGACCCGACAGGTGCCCCGTCAGCGAACGCCGAAGGGCAGGAAGACCGCGGTCGCAGAAGGCGGCGGCGGCGCGGGCGCGGTGCGCGCGGCGAAGGCGGCGCCCCCGATGCATCGTCAGCGGGAGACTCAACCGATGGATCGAGCGGTAACGGAAGCGGACTCCACCCAATCGCGGCTAGCGATACGGTTGACGATGAACCGCTGGTGGAACCCGCGGCGTTGTTAAATCCAAGCGAGCGTCAGCAGCCCTTGATGCTGGCTGTGGTCGAGCCATTGCCCGAAGCCGTCGTTGTCACCCATATCACTGCAGTGCGCATGCCGCCGCTGGTCACGACGCCGACGATCATTTCGCTGCCGGTTGTTCAGGCAGCGCCGCTACCGATCGACGAGTTGCGGCCCATCCTGCATGGCGCCGGGCTGGAGCTGATACAGACGGCTGCAGACAAGCACTCGGAAGCGCAGGCACGGCTCGCGGCGATACCCCCAGCGGCGCGAACGCCGCGCGAGCGGCCGGTTCTGCCACCGCTCGACGATGCGCCGCTGGTTCAAATTGAAACGCATCGGCCTGCGCAGCACGCGAGCGTGTAAGCGCTCATGCGACTCGGCTCCATCGTGCGGCGGTAACATCCGAGCATGGTGAGCCGCGCATTTATTCCGCTGATCCCGCTCGAGCTGCGCGCGCCGCCGGCGGCGCGCGCAACGGGCGCAAAAGATGTCGTGCCTGCATCGGGCCACGTTCGCGATTTCCTTGGCCGACCGCTGCGCGATCTGCGCATTTCGGTCACCGATCGCTGCAATTTTCGCTGCACGTACTGCATGCCAAAAGAGGTCTTCAACTCCGAATACCGCTTTCTGCGGCAACCCGACCTGCTGACCTTCGAGGAAATTGCTCGTCTGACACGCTCGTTCGTGCGCCACGGGGTTGAAAAGATTCGGCTCACCGGTGGCGAGCCCCTGTTGCGCAAGGACCTGCACAAGCTGGTCGCGATGCTGTCGTCCATTAAGACGCGCGCAGGCGATCAGATCGACATCGCATTGACCACCAACGGCTCGGTGCTGGCGCGCAAGGCACAGCAGCTAGCCGACGCCGGTCTGAAGCGGATCACGGTCTCGCTCGATGGACTGGACGATGCCACGTTCCGCCGGATGAACGATGTTGACTTCCCCGTGCATGCCGTGCTCGACGGCATCGACGCCGCCGAAGCCGCGGGACTGGCTCCGATCAAGATCAACATGGTGGTCAAGCGCGGCGTCAATGAGGCGGAAATCATTCCGATGGCGCGCCGATTTCGCGGCTCTGGCCACATCGTTCGATTCATTGAATACATGGATGTCGGTACATCGAATGGCTGGCGCATGAACGAGGTCATGCCGTCGGCCGAAGTAGTCCGGCTTCTGACCGAAGAGTTCGCTCTCGAGCCGATCGATGCCAGCTACTTCGGCGAAGTGGCCGAGCGCTGGCGCTATCGCGATGGCCAGGGCGAGATCGGCGTGATATCCAGCGTGTCGCACGCGTTCTGCCGTGACTGCACTCGCGCTCGCCTGTCAACAGAGGGCAAGCTTTATCTTTGTCTATTTGCGCACCAGGGGCACGATCTGCGTGTGCTGGTGCGTGGCGATTTGCAAAACCCCGCGCTTGATGACGACGCGCTCGACGCTGCGGTGGGCTCGATCTGGAGTGAACGCCGCGATCGATATTCGGAGCTGCGCTCGGAAGCGACTGCGCACACGCCTCGCGTCGAGATGTCGTACATCGGTGGCTAGCCCGCGCAATGCGGTCAAGCGCGCTGAGTTTTACCGGGCTTGTGCTGGCCGGCGGGCGTGGCCAACGAATGGGTGGCGCCGACAAAGGCTGGGTTGACTATCAAGGCCGCGCGCTGATCGAGCACGTGATCGAACGCCTGGCACCGCAGGTCGACTCGCTGCTGATCTCGGCCAACCGCAATGTCGAGCGTTATGGCGCACTCGCCGACACCATCACGGACGACAACGCAGGCCTGCACATCGAGAAATTCGCCGGGCCCATGCTCGGCGTGCTCGCCGGACTCCGACGCGCACAGACGGACTGGATCGCGATCGTTCCGTGCGACTCACCGCAGTTTCCGCTTGAACTGGTGCAACGGCTGGCGCAAGGCGCAAACGCCGAGCGCGCCCCGGCGGCCTACGTGCGCGCTGGTGGTGTGATGCAGCCGCTCTTTGCGATTATTCAGACGACTACTGCCGAATCGCTGGCGCAGTCGATCCGCGATGGCGAACGCGCGATGCACCGTTGGCTGGCAGCGTTGCCCGCCGTTGCCATCGATTTCGACGACACCGATGCGTTCGTCAATATCAACCAGTTGCCAACGTCAAGCACGCGCGCAGCTTGAGACGACCGCCAACTCGACTATTACTTCAATAAAATCGTCGCCGAATAGCGGAGCGCCCTTCCGCTCTACGCGACCGCGGTTCCGGCGTCCTTGCGTGCCGCGCTGCCCCCGGAATAGGCGCGCTTCAGTTCCTCGACATCGAGCTTCTTCATCTTGAGCATCGCCTGCATCGCGCGCTGCGACTGTTCAGAATCCGGATCGCCGACGAGTTCAGGCAGGATCGTCGGAACAACCTGCCACGACGCACCGTACTTGTCCTTCAGCCAGCCGCACTGCTGCGCCTTCTCATCGCCGCCGTCTCCAAGCTTCTGCCAGTAATAGTCGACTTCTTCCTGCGTCTGGCAGTTGACCTGGAACGAGATCGCTTCGTTGAACTTGAACACTGGACCGCCATTGAGCGCGGTGAATGTCTGCCCATCGAGTTCGAAAGCCACGGTCATCACGCTGCCGGCAGGTCTCTGGTGAACCTCGAAACGGCCTTTCCATAGCGCGATATTTTCACGATCTTCGAATTCTTGAACACCGAAACGTAGAACCCGGCGGCCTCCTTAGCCTGTTCGTCAAACCACAGGCATGGCGTGATCCTCTGAGTGATTCGCATCGTGCTCTCCTTTCAGGAGTGATCAGAAACGCTTCATCAATCGAAGCAGCTTCGTGACATGGGGTTCATAGGGAGGCAGAAACATCTTCATTCCGTTAATGCGCGACTGGCGAAACACCGGCGTCAGCTTGCTGAAAGTCTCGAACCCCCAGCGACCATGATAGTGACCCATGCCCGACGGTCCGATGCCTCCAAACGGTAGATCCTCTTGAGCCACGTGCATCAGGGTCTCGTTGATGCAAACGCCGCCGGCGTGTGTGTTCTTCAGCGCCCATTCGACACGAGCGCGATCGTGATCGAACCAGTACATCGCGAGCGGACGCGGCTGCGCATTGATGAAGGCAATTGCCTCTTTAATTTCACCGTATCCAATCACGGGTAACAGCGGGCCGAAAATCTCATCGCCCATCACACTGGACTGCCGCGACGGATTGATCACCAGCGCCGGCGCCAATCGATGCGCCCGATCATTGCTCTGGGCACCGTCAAACAGCGGCACGATCTCGGTTCCTGCACTTCGCGAATTCTGGGCATATGCGATCAGGCGCTCGTACTGTCGCGCGTTGACGATGCTGCAGTAGTCGGCGTCGTCGATCCCTGCCGGGTACATCGCCCGCGCCTGCCGCTTGGCCGACTCAATAAATACCGACAACTCGGCCTGCGGCAACAACACGTAATCGGGAGCGATGCAGGTCTGGCCGGCGTTCAACAGCTTGCCAGCCAGGATGCGCTGCACCGCGTGCTCGATCGAATAACCCGGTGCAATCACGCTGGGCGACTTTCCGCCCAGTTCGAGCGTGACTGGCGTCAGGTTCTGCGCGGCGGCAGCCATCACCTTGCGCCCAACTCCGGTCGAACCCGTGAACAGCAGATGGTCGAATGGCAACGCTGAAAACTGAGCCGCGATCTCGGGCCCACCCGTTATCACGGCGATCTCGTTCGAACGAAACGCCGCGGCTATCAGTTCCCTGAACAGCCCGGAGAACGCCGGTGTGAACTCGGACATCTTGATCATCGCGCGGTTGCCCGCCGCCAGCGCCGCAACCAGCGGACTCACTGCGAGAAACAGCGGATAGTTCCACGGCACAATGATGCCAACGACCCCCAGCGGTCTCGGAACGACCTGCGCGCGCGCCGGCAGAAACCATTTGGACACTCGCGCGCTGCGCGGTTTCATCCAGCGCTTGCCATGCTTTAGAGCGCCGCGGATTTCGGACACGCTCGGAAAAATCTCGGCGATTTGCGTCTCGAGCCGAGGACGGCCACCAAAATCCGCGTTGATCGCGGACTCAATTGCCGGCTCGTTCTTCTCGAGCAGATTTCGCAGCCGCTCGAGCCTGCCACGCCGCTCTTCCCATTCGGCGTACGGGGCAGCATCATATGCGGATCGCTGGATTTCAAAAACGCAGTGCAGCTCGCTCGGAACATCGGATGCATTCATGCCCGATAGCTTACCGCTGAGCGGCCTCGCTGCTGAGCCGCTTGCCTGTGCTTCAATATGAGCTCGAACCGTGAGCTCGAACCGGAGCATCCGTGACCGACTTCCCGAGGCAACCATCTCTTCGCGGCGAACGCGTTCTGCTGCGACGGTGGCGGGGCGACGACGCGGATGCCTTCGCCGCAATGAATGCCGACCCGCGCGTGATGGAATTTTTTCTTGCGCCACTGTCACGCGAAGAATCCGATGTTTTGCTGACACGGATGCGCTCCGTGATCGAAGAGCGTGGCTGGGGCTGGTGGTGCGTCGATATCAATGGGCAATGCGCGGGTTTCACCGGCTTGAGCGTGCCGCCTTATCAGACGCCGTTCATGCCGTGCGTCGAAGTCGGATGGCGTTTCAGGCCCGAGTTCTGGGGTCACGGGTACGCGACCGAAGCCGCGAGCATGGCGCTCGATTACGGCTTCCAATCACTGCAATTACGCGAAATCGTTTCGTTTACGACAGCAGGCAATCACCCCTCGCGCCGAGTGATGGTGCGCATCGGCATGCAACGCGATCTCAATGGCGACTTCGATCATCCGCGGATGCCCCTGAGGCACCCGCTGCGACGGCACGTGCTCTACCGGATAGCTCGACCACGCGATCAGGCAATCTCTTCGTAGAGCGGCAGCGTCAAGAACTCCGCAAAGCTTTGCTGCGTGCTCATTTCTTCGAAAATGCGAGCGGCTCGATCGTAAGTCGGCGAATTCGGTCCAACCACCGCCTTGATTTTCGCGAGCTCCTCCGGAACCAACTCTCGCAACAACTCTGCAGTCACCTTACGCCCGTCGTCGAGCACACCCTTCGGCGAACGAATCCACTGCCACACTTGCGACCGGCTGATCTCGGCTGTTGCCGCGTCTTCCATCAAGTTGTGAATGGGCACGCAGCCGTTGCCCGCAAGCCATGAACCGAGGTAGTGAATCCCGACATTCACGTTCATCCGCAGCCCCGCCTCGGTAATCGGCGCTTCGGGCTGGAAGTTCAGCAGATCGGCTGCACTTACCTGTACATCGTCGCGCTTTTTGTCGATTTGATTGGGCCGCTCGCCCAATACGTTATTGAACTGCTCCATCGCAATCGGCACCAATCCCGGGTGTGCAACCCATCCGCCGTCATAGCCATCCAGCGCATCGCGCTGCTTGTCGCTGCGCACTCCGGCCATCGCCGCTTCGTTTTTAGCTGGATCGTTCTTGATCGGGATCAGCGCGCTCATCCCGCCGATCGCGGGTGCGTTGCGCTTATGGCACGTTGCGAGCAGCAGCAAGGCGTACGCGCGCATGAAAGGCGCCGTCATCGTGACCTTCGCGCGATCCGCCAGCACGAAACTTTTATCGACCTTGAACTTCTTGATGCAGGAAAAGATGTAGTCCCAGCGTCCGGCGTTTAACCCCGCAGAGTGCTCGCGCAGCTCATAAAGAATCTCGTCCATTTCGAACGCGGCCAGAATCGTCTCGATCAATACGGTAGCCTTGATCGTCCCGCGCGGAATACCGAGCGCATTCTGGGTCGCGATAAAAATATCGTTCCACAGACGGGCCTCGAGATGCGACTCGATCTTCGGCAGATAGAAATTCGGCCCGCTGCCGCGCGCCATCAACTCCTTCGCGTTGTGAAACATGTAGAGCGCAAAGTCGAAGATGCTGCCAGACACCCGCTCCCCATCGACCCGTACGTGTTTTTCGTCGAGATGCCAGCCGCGTGGGCGCACCACCAGAATTGCAACGTTGTCGTTCAGCGTGTACGACTTGCCACCTTGCTCGAGCGACAGCTCCCGACGAATCGCACGCATCAAGTTGATCTGCCCGATGATCTGATTCTCCCAATTGGGTGCGTTGCTGTCCTCGAAGTCGGCCATGTACGAGTCAGCGCCTGAGTTGAGCGCATTGATGACCATCTTGCGCTCGACAGGGCCCGTGATTTCTACCCGTCGCCGCTGCAAATCAGCCGGCAGCGGCGCGATCGACCAACCCGCGTCTCGGATGTGCTGAGTCTCGGCCAAAAAATCAGGGCGCTCGCCTGCATCGAGCCGCCTGGCGCGCTCGATACGTTTCGACAGAAGCTGCTGTCTGCGCGGCTCAAACGCACGATGCAGCGTCGCTACAAGTGCCAGCGCATCGGGCGTCAGAATACGTGCGAACTCCTGCGAAAGAGGCGAGTTGATCGAAACGCCGTTGCTCGTCATCACGCGGGCAACTCCCTTTGGGGATGCGTGCTTTGCAAAATGAACTCCGCCGCGTCGGCGAGACTCGTTCCTGTTCCGCCTGGCTTGACCCCAAGGTGCTCAAGCGGCGCTTTTAGACGGTTAACCCAGAACGCGGTGTATCCGTACCATGCCGCTCCGCACACGTCCCAGCAATTGCTCGAAACGAACACGATCTGATGCGGCTGCAGCTTCAATGCGCGCGCCCCGAGCGCGTACACGGTCGGCGCCGTCTTGAACGCGCGCACTTGGTCAGCGGACAGCACGAGATCGATGTAGCGATGCAGACCCGAGGTCACCAGCACGGTCTCGAGCATCTCGGAGTCGCCGTTCGAAAGGACCCCCAAGCGGACACCTGCTTCGTGCAGTCTGGCGAGAGCCGGCGCAACGTCCGGGAAGGGTGCGAGACGTTTGTACTCGTCGAGCAGTCGCGAGACATCCTCCGGTGAGGCGCTCAGACCCAGCGCCTCGAGCGAGTACTCGAGCGAATCGCGGGTGACCTTGGAAAAACTGGCGTAGCGCCCCGACATCGTGCGCAGCTGCGAATACTGAACTTGCTTCTCGCGCCATAGCCGCGCGAGTCGCTCTCCGCTGCCTGCAAACAACTCCTCGGCACGGCGTGTGACCGAATAGACGTCAAGCAGCGTTCCAAAAACGTCGAACAGGGCAGCGGCGCTCGAAGACATGGACGCCAGTTTAAAAGCGTTTTTCGTCAGGCGGCTTGCTTGACAACCTTTCTATCGAAGAATTGTTCGTCCTCGGTTGAGCCCTTCAACGCTGCCGTCGAAGACTCGTGCTCGATCGTCGTCGTCACGGCGTCGAAGTAGCCGGTGCCGACCTCGCGCTGGTGCTTGACCGCGGTAAACCCTTTGTCGGCCGCAGCAAACTCGGCTTCCTGCAGCTCGACGAATGCGCTCATCTGGCGGCGCGCATAGCCGTGCGCCAAATTGAACATCGAGTAGTTGAGCGAATGAAATCCCGCCAGCGTGATGAACTGGAATTTGTATCCCATCGCGCCAAGCTCGTTCTGAAACCGAGCAATCGTGGCGTCGTCCAGATTCTTCTTCCAGTTGAACGAGGGCGAACAGTTGTAGGCCAACATCTTGCCGGGGAATCGCTTGTGAATCGCCTCCGCAAATGACCGCGCACACGCCAGATCGGGCTTACCGGTTTCACACCAGATCAAGTCGGCATACGGCGCGTAGGCCAGACCGCGCGATATGGCCTGCTGCAGGCCGGGGCTTGTGCGGTAGAAACCCTCGACGGTTCGTTCGCCGGTCAAGTGCGCCTTGTCGTTCTCGTCGACGTCAGATGTGACCAGCTCGGCCGCCTCGGCATCGGTGCGCGCCACCAGGATCGCCGGTACGCCGCAAACATCCGCGGCGAGTCGCGCCGCGACTAGTTTTGCCAGAGCTTCGCGCGTCGGCACCAGGACCTTGCCGCCCATGTGCCCGCACTTCTTGACCGAAGCCAGCTGGTCTTCGAAATGCACCCCCGCTGCGCCCGCTTCGATCATCGACTTCATCAACTCGAAGGCATTGAGCACCCCGCCGAAACCCGCCTCCGCGTCGGCGACGATTGGCGCAAAGTAATCGACGTAGCCGGCCTCGCCCGGATTCTTGCCTTCCATCCACTGGATCTGGTCCGCGCGGATAAACGTGTTGTTAATGCGACGAACCACCGCCGGCACCGAGTTGGCCGGGTACAGCGACTGATCCGGATACATCTCGCCGGCC
>JBDUCU010000160.1:0-5264 GCA_040003315.1 Burkholderiaceae bacterium
ACTACATGGTGATGGGCGAGCGCGGCATGGCCGACATGGCCGAGATGGAAATGCCGCTGCCGGACAACACTATTCCGATGATGGGCGGCCAAGGGCCGTACGGCTCGGTCGAAATGGGCGGCATGTTCACGGTGGTGAAGGTCAGGCGTGATCAGAAGCCGGGCGACTACAACGATCTCGGTTGGTACAAACAACCCGCCGGCACGCAAGCCTACGAATGGACCGGCACGTTAGCCGAACCGGCGCGCTTCAAAGCCGAAGGCGGGCAGTTGATGCCCGCGCAGCGCAAGCCGGCGGCCACTGAGGTCAAAGTGCGTAAACCAACCGGGCACTCGGGACATTGATATGCAATCGAAGGAGAGGGTCATGCATTCAGAGATCAAAGGTCTTGCACTCTCGGCGTTATGCACCGGCAGCCTCGCGTTGGCGCAGACCAGTCCGTACGCAGGCCAGCAGCAGCGCGCGATCAAGTCGCTATCGGAGCAGGAGGTCAGCGGACTTCTCAACGGTGCGGGTGCCGGATTCGCGCGCGCAGCCGAGTTAAATGGCTATCCCGGTCCGATGCACGTTCTGGAGCACACCGATCGTCTTGCGCTGAGCGCGGAACAACGGTCCGCAACGCAATCGTTGTTGACGCAACACAAGGCGCGCGCGCGCACGCTTGGGGAACAACTTGTGAATGCGGAAAGAGATCTCGACAAACTGTTCGCGCAACGTATCGCCGATGCCGATGCAGTCGACGCCGCAACGCGGCGCGTAGGTTTATTGCAGGCCGAGCTGCGTGCAGAGCATCTGAAGACTCATGTGGCACAGACGGCGCTTCTGAGCGGTGATCAGGTACGGATGTACTCCGTCTTGCGCGGCTATGACGCTGCCGGCGCTCCGGAAACAACGCCCCCGCCAGCGAGCGACCCCGCTCATCCACGAAAACACTGAATCCAGGGAGTCAAACCATGCGGCAATCTCGTAGAACCCTCGTGTTAGCGATGCTGTGCGCGAGTGGCGCAGCTTTCGCGCACGGCGAAAAGAAAGAACACGCGAAAGGCGGTCCGGTAAAAAAAGAGCAGAAGGCGTGGGGCGTAGCCGGCGATGCCAAGGCGGTCAAGCGCACGATATCGGTCGGCATGACCGACGACATGCGATTCGCGCCGGACAAGATCGCAGTCAAGCGGGGCGAAACGATACGGTTCGCAATGAAGAACAACGGCAAGCTGCTGCACGAGTTTGTGATCGGCACCAAGGAGGATCTCGACGAGCACGCCGCGCTGATGGTCAAGTTTCCCAACATGGAGCACGACGAGCCGTACATGGCGCACATCCCGCCAGGCCAGACCGGCGAGATCGTCTGGAACTTCAATCGCGCCGGCGATTTTGACTTCGCCTGTTTGATTGCCGGGCATTACCAAGCAGGTATGGTCGGCAAAATAAACGTTGTCATATGAGAGGCGCCGCCGTTTCGCGCGCGCCCTTTGCATCACTTAAATCATTCTTACCAAGAGGAATTCAGATGAAAACAGTCATTTCCACACTTTCCATCTCGCTGCTGGTTGCAACCTCGACGGCGTTTGCTCAAACTGCTGCTCCTTCTCCGAATGCTGCGATCAAGCCGGCGCAGGAGATGGCCGACATGGTCGTCGGCGAAGTGCGCAAGATCGACAAGGACGCTGGCAAGATTACCCTGCGTCACGCCGAGATAAAGAAGCTCGACATGCCAGCGATGACGATGGTTTTTAAGGTCAAGGATCCCGGGATGCTTGAAAAGTTCAAGGCTGGCGACAAGGTTAGGTTCAAGGCCGAACCGCTAGGCGGGACTCTCACGGTGACCGAGATTGAGGCCGCCAAGTGAAGCGAGTGGTCGGGTGCGAAAAATTGCTCGTAGCAGTTGCGTGCGGAACGTTCGCGGGCTCGGCGGTTGCCGAGTTGCTCGAAGTAAAACTCACGCCGGGGGACGTCGTTGAGAAACGGCTAACGGTTCCACCAGGAAAGTTCGGCGAAATTTGTTCAGCCTTGAATCGCGGTCAAGCCGTTTCGTGGCAGTTTCGCTCCGACGCAGTGGCCGATTTCAACGTTCATTACCACGTCGACAAGCGCGTTGAGTATCCAGAGCAGCGCAAGAACGTGAAAGACGGCGCCGGGCGTCTCGTTATCCAATCGGATCAGGATTATTGCTGGATGTGGACCAATCGGTCGTCGGCGCCGATTGCTTTGGACGTGACGTTGAAAGAGACGGGCCGCTAAGCGCGGCCGTTAGCGGCGACGGCGTGCGCCGGATCGCCGCTGACCGCCCCGGAGCGCGTAAGCCGGCCAGAATGGACATCTGAAAGCATTTGTACAGCGTCGCTCGCCCGATGCCGGTTTCTGCGGCGATTTGCGACAAAGGATCGTCGATAACTGGTTGGCGAACAGTTGCCGCAAATCTGCAAGCGGTGCTAATCGAGGCAAGCGTTAATCTAACCCTTGCGCAATTTCAGCTTTCATTTTTGGTGTCGACTCGAGCGCACGGATCAGCGAGGAGTGCAACGTGCCGAGGATAGCGTCCCCACAAGCCGGGAGAATTGTCAATGAACGCATATAAGAAGTTCGCCGCAATGATTGCGACCTCGACCGTGGTCATGCTGGGCCTGATGTATCTGAACACCTATCAGCTGGACCACGTGTTCTTCAGCGAGACGCGAACCTACATGGCGCTCGTGATGGGTGCGACCATGGCCGTCATCATGCTCGGGTTCATGCTGCACATGTACCCCAACCGGCGCGCGAATATCGGGATTGTGGTGGGCAGCGCCGCTGTGTTTGCCGCCGCGCTATGGCTTGTCCGCAGCCAGCAGACAGTCGAGGACGTCTCTTACATGAAGGCGATGATTCCGCACCACTCGATCGCGATCCTGACCAGCGAGCGCGCCCGGATCTCAGATCCCCGCGTGCGCAAACTGGCCGACCAGATCATCGAAGCTCAGCGCCGCGAAATTGCGGAGATGAAAGTGCTGATCAAGGACCTGGAGAGCAAGCGCAGTCGCTGACCGGCGCCTTTTTCTGACCGATGGCACCGAATCGATCCGTAGCCCGCCATAACCGGCCCTGCTCCGGCATTTGGGATGGAACTGATCCCTTGTAGGATGCGTCCAATCCGCGCCATCCTACCTGTGAAGCCGTGCGAATCTATCGTTCATACCGTGTCCGTGTCACGCTGCTCGCGATCTTTGCGCTGCTGTTTGCGCAACTGAGCGTCGCGGCGTACGCGTGCCCGTCGCGCGCTACGCAGGCAACGGAAGCGATGATGATGATCGACTGCGCGGACGCGGCGGTGGCAGCAGACTCGCCGGCGCCGAATCTCTGTGCGGAACATTGCCAGTACGGCAAGCAGCGCGACCAGCCGCGCACGCCGGCCACTCCGGTGGCGATTCTTATCAGCCTCTATGTAATCCCGGCGCCAGCGGCGTTGACCACGCCGATGCTGCTGTCGACCGAGGTGCGCGCGTGGCTCACCGCGCCGTCTCCGCCTCACACCATCCTGCACTGCTGTCTTCGAATCTGATCTGCCAAGACGACTTTGCGCTGACCACTAGAGTTCGGTTCAGCGTGCCGATCGCGCCGCCGCCCTTGATTGAATGACGCAGGGCCGGCCCGACCAAAAGCTGTTTGTCCGACGTCCGGAGATCACATGTGGATTGCCCTCGCCAACGCCGCGCCTTGCGCTAAACGCGTTGCTTCGCTAATCGGCGTTTGCCTCTTCCTTGCAGGATCGATCGCGCATGCGCAGCCGGTGCTGACACTCGATCAAGCCCTGCGACTGGCGGAAGACCGGTCGCGCCAGCTCGTGGCGCAGGATTACGCGGCCGCATCCGCGCGCGAGATGGCAGTGGCTGCAGCGCAATTGCCCGATCCGACGCTGAGAGCGGGCATCAACGATCTGCCGATCAACGGCCCCGACCGCTTCAGCTTGACGCGCGACTCCTTCACGATGCGCTCGATCGGCGTGATGCAAGAGTTCACGCGCGACGACAAGCGCAAGGCGCGCGCAGCGCGCTTCGATCGCGAGGCCGAGGCTGCGGAAGCCGGCCGCACGCTCGCGCTCGTCAATCTGCAGCGCGATACTGCGCTGGCCTGGCTCGATACCCATTACCAGCAGCGTGTGCGCGAGATACTAGTGGCGCAGCGCGACGAGGCGCGGTTGCAGATCGAAGCTGCGGACGCCGCTTATCGCGGCGGGCGCGGCTCGCAAGCCGATGTTTTTTCCGCGCGCGCGGCGGTGGCGCAGATTGAAGACCGCATCGCGCAAGCGGATCGCCAGGTCGCGACCGCCAGAAGCCGGCTCGCGCGCTGGGTCGGCGAGGCAGCCAATCAGCCGCTGGCCGCCGTGCCAAATACGGATGCCTTCCGCCTGGACTGGGCGCGTCTGGACGATCACGTCTCGCACCATCCGCAGATCGAGGTGATGCTTCGGCAGGAGCAGGTCGCGCGCGCCGAGGCCGAGATCGCGCAAACCAACAAGCGAAGTGACTGGAGCGCCGAGCTGATGTACAGCCAACGCGGTCCCGCGTATTCGAACATGATCTCGATCAACTTCTCGATTCCGTGGCAGCTCGATCGCAATAAACGGCAGGACCGCGAGCTGGCAGCCAAGCTGGCAGTCATCGATCAGATGCAGGCGCAGCGCGAGGAAGCCACGCGCGAACACGTGACCGAGGTGCGCACCTGGCTGCAGCAATGGCGAAGTAATCGCGATCGCTTGGCGCGGTATGACGACGTCATCATCCCGCTGGCTGCCGAGCGCACGCGCGCCGCGCTTGCCGGATATCGAGGAAGCAGCGTTCCGCTCGGCGCGGTGCTCGAAGCGCGCCGCATGGAGATCGATACGCGGTTGGAGCGCGTTCGCCTCGAAATGGAAGCCGCGGGCCTATGGGCGCAACTCGAGTACTTGATTCCTGCGCCCGCGCCGGGCAGCGTGTCCCTGGGACAATTTAAATGAAGCGCAAGTCGCTCGTGCTGAGCCTGATCGCGGTCGCGGTGCTCGGCGCGGCCGGCTACGGCGCCTACATGTTCGGCATGCAGCGCGGCATCGGCAGGGCCGAGACGCACGCCAACGCCGGTGCCGTCGATGGTGCCGCGCCCGACACCAGCCCGCAAACCATTGCGCAAGGCGAAGCAGCGACGCGAAAACACATTGCGGCCGGCCTTAAAGCCGGCGATATCGATCCTGCCACCGGCAAGAAGATTCTTTACTACCACGACCCGATGGTGCCGGGTAACAAGTTCGACAAGCC
>JBDUCU010000007.1:0-49936 GCA_040003315.1 Burkholderiaceae bacterium
AAAAGAGATTACCCAAGGCGCGGTCTGTCGAGACCGCGCCAGCACGCCGGTGAGAGACCGGTATCGCACAACCACACGACGGAAATGGCAGCGCTGATAGCGCACCGGATAATCAGTGGACGGCACACTCGTCTATTCGAAGACACCGATCGGCATCGCGGAAATCTCGTTGCGCAGCGCGCAGCTGCCCATGGCGTCGCGACGCGTGCTGATCATGATCGACGGCAAACGTACGGTGGACGATCTATCGATCGTCGTTAAACCGGGCGAGATCGAGTCGGTCATCGCAAGTCTGGAAAGCGGCGGCTTGATCCAGCGCGTTTCACACTTCGGCGCACTCGACGTTCCGACGATTTACGGCCGAGACAGTGAATCAGGCTTGTCCTCGACGTTCGGCGGACCGAGTACCAGCGGCGGACTCGACGACCGCGAGTCCAACCCCATTACCCTCGAGGAAGTCAAGCGACGCGCCGTAAGGGGATTGAACGAGCGGCTTGGACCGTCGGCTGAGTACCTCGCGCTGCGCCTGGAAAACTGTCGCACAATCGAAGAGTTCCGCTACTGCGTTCGGGAGGCTGAGCGTGTTATCTCGTCAGCACTGGGTCGCGACGCGGCTCAGGAGTACTTGAAGGCCCTGCGTCGTCGCGGTTAGAGCAAATTGCGCTCAGGCGGTGCAATTGGTCTTCTTTGTCTTGAACCTCGGGCTGCGCATTGCTTCTAACAAGGCTTGCGCCGCCCGCTGACTTTCCCTGGTGCGTTGCCTGCTCCCACAGATGATTCGTGTTGTCGCCACTTCGCTCTCGATCGTTCTGCTGCTGATGTCCTCGGCGCTTGCGCAGCCCGCGCCGACGCTCGCTGCGCGCGCCTGGATCCTGGTCGACGCCAGCAGTGGCGCTCGCTTGGCCTGGTACGCACCCGCCGATCGTTTGGAGCCAGCGTCGCTGACCAAGCTGATGACCGCCTACGTCGTCTTTAGCGCGCTCAAAGAGCAACGGATCGCCCTGGACGACGCAGTCACCGTGTCGCCGGCGGCTTTTGCGGCGCCCGGCAAATTGGGGGCGCGCATGTACCTTGAGCCGGGGCGCGCAGTGACCGTAGACCAGTTGTTGCAGGGAATGCTGACTGTGTCGGCCAGCGACGCCGCGGTTGCGCTGGCGGAGCACAGCGCAGCCAGCATCGAAGCCTTCGTTGGTCGCATGAACGACGAAGCGCGGCGTTTTGGCATGAGCAACACGCACTTTGCGAATCCGACCGGACTATCCGACGCGCAAAATTATTCGAGCGCCGAAGATCTGGCGATTCTCGCGCGACGGTTGCTGGCGGACTTTCCGCAGCACGCGCCTCTGTTTGCTCAACGCGAGTTTGCCTATAACAACGTTTCGCAGGCGAATCGCAACCGGTTGTTGTGGGTCGACGCGCATGTGGACGGAATGAAGACCGGCCACCTGGCTGCTTCGGGATGGTCGATGGTCGCCACTGTGGCGCGCACGCAGGGACAGGCCGAGCGCAGCTTCCAGCGCCGGTTGATTGCCGTGGTGCTCGGCGCATTGAATGACTCGGCGCGCACGCAGGAAACGCTGCGGCTGATCAACTATGGTTACGCGGCGTTCGATACCCTGCAGCTTTATCGTCGCGGCGACGTATTGGCCAACCCCGCCGTTTGGAAGGGCGATCGCAGCTCGGTGCGCGTCGGAGTCGACCGCGATGTATTCGTTACCATGCCTTCGGCCGAATTGCGCACGCTCGGAAACGAGGCCCTCAAGTCGTCGATCGAGCGACCTGATCCCTTGATCGCCCCCATTCAGCAGGGCACTCCGGTCGGGCGCATCACGATCAGCGCCGATGGGCGCGCTATCGCTGATGCACCCCTGGTGGCCCTCGAGCGAGTCGATTCGGGCGGGCTCGTGCGCCGCGCGTACGATTCGATCGTGCTGTGGTGGAGAAAGCGCAGTGACTGACGTCCTCACCCAATCTAACAAGGACTGGCAGCAGGCTACGTGCTACTTGAATGGCGAATGGATCGCCTTACGCGACGCCAAGGTCTCGGTGCTAGATCGCGGCTTTATTTTCGGCGACGGCATTTACGAAGTGATCTCGGTCGATACGTTTGAACAGTCGGACCGGCCCCTCAGAGCGCCGTTTCGCGCAAACGAACACTTTGCCCGGCTGCAGCGCAGCCTGGATGCGGTTCGAATCAAGAACCCATACGACCTTGATCGGTGGTTCGCCCTGACCGCCGAAATGATCGATCGCCACCCGTGGGCACGGCAGCTTGTCTACGTGCAGGTGACTCGCGGCGTCGCTAAACGCGATCATCCGTTTCCGGCCGGTGTGAGCCCGACGGTGTTTGTCACTACATCACCGTGGCCCGCGATTCCGGTCGAGCAGATCGAAAACGGGGTGACGGCTGTCACGCACCCCGACGAGCGCTGGCTGCATTGCGATGTCAAGAGCATTTCGCTGCTCGGCAACGTGCTGATGAAGCAATACGCGATCGATCAGGGCGCGAGCGAAACGGTCATGCTGCGCGACGGCTTTCTTAGCGAGGGATCGAGCACCAACGTTTGCGTGGTCAAGGGTGGCGTTGTCAGCATGCCCCCGAACACGGTCCAGATTCTGCCCGGCATCACCGTCGACGGCATTGTTCAGATTGCAAAGGAGCACGGTGTCGCGACGGAACTGCGGCCGATTGCCGCCCGCGAGCTGCGCCATGCCGATGAAATCTGGCTGAGTTCATCGGGCCGTGAAGTGCTGCCAATCGTTTCGCTGGACGGCGCCGCCGTGGGTTCTGGCAGACCCGGCCCCATGTATCGAAGCATGTACACATGGTTTCAGGACGCGAAACGTGCGGATGCCACACGATGGGCGCTGCAACGCGCAACCGCACACGTGAGCTGATACACCGATGACCGACGAGCCAAAACCCTCCGAGCTGACACCGCGCCCGCCCGGGCTCACGTTCCCGACCAATTTCCCGATCAAGATCATGGGCCGGCGGGTCGACGATTTTGCGCAGGCGATGGTCGAAGTGGTACAAGCGCACGCACCCGATTTCGATCCCAGCACACTTGAAATGCGCACATCAAAAGATGGCAACTATCTGTCGGTCACCGCGACGATTCGCGCCACCTCGCGCGAGCAACTCGACGACCTTTATCGAGCGCTGACTGGCCACCCATTGGTGAAGGTGGTTCTCTGATCGCGCGAAAATGATGATCGTGCGGGACCTCGGGTGTGCTGACTACCTCGACACGTTGCACGCGATGCGGCAGTTCACCGCGCGCAGGCAACCCGATACAGACGACGAACTTTGGCTGGTCGAGCACCCTGCCGTTTTTACGCTGGGCCAGGCGGGACGACGTGAACATCTGCTGACAGCGACCGACATTCCGGTCGTGTCCACCGATCGCGGCGGTCAGATCACGTACCACGGACCTGGCCAGGTGGTTGCTTATCCGCTGCTGAACCTGCGCCGTCTTGGTATCTACGTCAAAGAGCTGGTGTTTCGCCTCGAACAGTCGGTGATTCAGACGCTGGATGCGTTCGGCGTCGACGGCCGTCGCATATCGGGTGCGCCCGGCGTGTTCACCCCCTGGCGCAGCGATGCGGAGCCTCCCTTCAAGGATCTCGCGAAGATTGCCGCGTTGGGCATCAAGGTCAGCCGCGGGTGTGCGTATCACGGTGTCGCACTGAATGTTGCAATGGACCTGAGTCCGTATGCCTGCATCGATCCGTGCGGCTACGCAGGGCTCGAGGTGGTCGATCTGAAGAAACTGGGGGTGCACGCCGATCGCGACGAAGTTGGCGCCCATCTGGCCGAACGACTGCAAGCGCATTTTTCGCTGCGAGAATCAAACGCACGCTCTTTGGCTAGAATCGCCGTCTGATGGACAGCCACGCATCCGCGATCGACCTCGCGAAGAAAAAGGGCGAAGCAAAGACCGGCAAGGTCTTCAAGAAGTTCGCCATCACGCCGGTCCCTTTAAACCAAGCGCTGAAAAAACCCGAGTGGATTCGCGTCAAGGCAGGCTCGCCTGCCACGCGCTTTTACGAGATCAAAAACATCCTGCGCGCGCACCAGCTGCATACGGTGTGCGAGGAAGCGTCGTGCCCGAACATTGGTGAGTGTTTCGGCAAGGGCACCGCGACGTTCATGATCATGGGGGACAAATGCACCCGGCGCTGTCCGTTCTGTGACGTCGGACATGGGCGCCCCGATCCGCTCGACGTCAACGAGCCGCTGAATCTGGCCCGAACGATTGCAGCGCTGAAACTGAGCTACGTCGTCATCACGTCGGTTGACCGGGATGATCTGAAGGATGGCGGCGCGCAGCACTTTGTGGACTGCATCCGTGCCGTCCGCGAGCTTGCACCGGCGACGCGAATCGAAGTGCTGGTGCCGGATTTTCGTGGGCGCCTCGACCGCGCGCTGCCGATTCTCGAGGCCGCACCGCCCGATGTGATGAATCACAATCTCGAAACCGTGCCTCGGCTCTATCGTCATGCCCGCCCGGGGTCCGACTATGAGCATTCATTGAAGCTGCTCGCAGATTTCAAGCGGATCGTTCCAAATGTACCGACCAAGAGCGGCGTGATGGTCGGGCTGGGCGAGACCGACGAAGAAATTCTGCAGGTTATGCGCGATCTGCGCGCGCACAACGTCGACATGCTGACCGTCGGCCAGTATTTAGCGCCGAGCACGCATCACTTGCCGGTGCTGCGCTACGTCCATCCCGACACGTTCAGCCTGTTCGAGGCGCAGGCGGCAGCGCTTGGGTTCTCGCACGCCGCGTGCGGTCCGCTGGTGCGATCGAGCTATCACGCCGATCAGCAGGCACACGCCGCGGCGCTGAATCGGCCGGGCGCGCCCGCCTAGTCACCTCCAACGCGGTCCTTTCTCGCGCCGCTAGCCCTTCACGCCAGCGGCCGGATACAGCTCGAACACACTCAACTTCCGCAGTTGGGGCGGTGCATCCGGCATGAAATAAAAGACGTCCTGGCACTCGAAGCACGCGAACAACTCGATCTCGCGCGGCTCACCCTCGACGATCGCTTCAACGTCGAACGACACGCACGACAGGCAGTGAGGACGTCTCGATAGTTTTCGCACTGGCATTCCTACCCTTGATCACCTCTATCGCCTTGGCCTGGCTTGACGACGGTCTTGGCCTTCCTGCGAATATCGGCACTGAGGGATCGGCCCTGATCATCGCTTTCGCTGAACTGACCCTGCTCGTCGCGCCTGACATAACGCTTGTCACCACGCGGTGCAATCAACTCGCGCTTGCTTGAACGCTTGGTTGCCCGTTTGGCCTTCTTTGCGCTCGTCTTGCGAGTCCTTTTCGCCGTCTTTGTCGTGGACTTACGGCTGGTTTTCCTAACTGATTTTTTAACCGGCTTCTTGCTTGTTTTCTTGCTCGCCTTCTTGCTCGTCTTCTTGGTCGCCACGGTTCGCTCCTCGGTTATTCAAAACGTCGTCATTGTTATTCGCCGCTGTCGGTGCGACAAGTATTTTCCACTCATTCGATGCCGAAGCCACAGTCGCTGTCAGGTGATCGATTCAGCTGCAACAACCTGCGGCGGCAGCGGCGCGTCGAGGGTCGCGCAGATCATTCGCAGCGTGCTGGCGGCGCGCCAATTCGTTTCGTTGTCGACGAACGCGGTTGCCGTGGCAGCCTTGATCAGCTGCGGTTTGACAAGTGGGGCGAGCTGATTCAGTCGGTCCAATGCGGAGGAAACCTCCGCAAGCTTGATTGCATCGCCGGCGACCAGGCTCAGTTCGGTCTGCGGCAGCAAGAGCGCGCCCGCGTTGAAGGCATGCTCGGGTCGCCCGGGCAGCCTGACTGCGGCAACCAGCGACAGCACCATCGCCGCGTCCGGCGCGAGTTCCTTGAGATCGCGGTAGCGCACCGGTACTGCACGACCGGCGTCGGGTCCCAATCGGCGCTGCAGAATTGTGAACAACAGGAATTCGCGCACCGATACCCGGCCATCAGCGGCGATCAGCAGCTGCGAAAGCTTTAGAACCCGATGGCGAGTCTCCCCCGGCAGCTTGCGCAACGCCGGCATCGCCACATCAAGCAACGGCTGGCGCGCGCCCGGCGGCAAGGTCTGGATCAGTCCGTGGTATCGATCGAGGTCGCGCGATGCTTCGGCGCCATAAGCCTCTGCGACCAAGGCGCACTGCTGCGCGCGCAGCTCGCTATCTTTGTCGGTGAGCAAGGCATAAACGATCAATTGAGCATGGGTGGCGTCGTTCGCCGCGTGACGCAAGGTCTCGACGACCGTGCGCTGCGCATCGTCAAGCGCGAAGTCGCGATCGACCGGAGGCGCAACCGTGCCCACCGCCGCGGCGACATCGCCCGGACCTGCAGCGCCCGTCGCTGCAGCGGCAACCAGATCGACCAGCGGCGAACGTGCGTTGTTGTTCGCTCGCTCGCGCGACGAGGGTGCCATTCCCGCCGGCACGAACTGGATCGGCGACGCGGCCCGCTGAGGTTCTGCGACGGGCTCAAGTCCGCCCATCGAAAGCGCCAGCGCATTTTCGGGCGCTGGCATGAACGGAACGTTGCGGCCGTAAATGCGCTGCAGCCGCTCTTCGAGTGCCGGATGCGTGGCATAAAGCCCGCGCACGAAGCTCGGCCGCGCAGCGCCGAGAAACAGATGAGACAGCGTTTCGGCCTGAGGATGCTCGATCCGAGTGCCTAGACCATTGACCTCGCCGAGTCCGCCGATCTTGCGCAGAGCGCCGCCGATGCCATCCGGATTACGCGTGAACTGGACTGCGCTTGCGTCGGCCAGAAATTCCCTCTGACGCGAAACGGCGGCCTTGATCAGGCGCCCGAAGAACACTCCGATATAGCCCAGCACCCATAGCGCGACGCCGGCAAAGAACAGAACCGCGAGCGCGTTTCCACTGCGCCCGCTGCCGCCACTGCTGCCCCGGCTGCGACCGCTCAGCTCGAGGAGCAAGCGGCCTGCCAGCGCGACGATCAGCAGGCCGTGCAACACGCCGATCAATCGCAGATTCAGGCGCATGTCGCCATTTAGCACATGCGAAAACTCGTGCGCGACGACGCCCTGCAGCTCGTCGCGCGATAGCCGCGTCAGCGTTCCGCGCGTCACGGCAATCACTGCATCGTTGATCGAATGGCCGGCGGCGAACGCATTGATCGCCGTTTCATTGTCCATCACATAGACGCGCGGCACCGGCACGCCGGCCGCGATCGACATTTCTTCGACGACGTTGACCAGACGTCGGTCGAGCAAATCACGGGTCGTCATATCGACCTCGCGCGCATCCACCAGATTGGCAACGGCCGAGCCACCGGCGCTGAGCGCATTCATCTTGAACAAAGTGCCGCCGCCGATCAGTCCCAGCACGATCAATGTGTTGACGAAGTAGAAGCCGGTGGGAAGGGCCGGAGATGTGAGAAGTGCGACGGACGGCGCCACAAAGCCCAAGTAGATCGCGGTCGCGGCGGCGTTCACCGCAATGACGATAACGACCACCGCGATGGCAAAGAGCACGATCAACCGGCGCGTCGACCGGCGAGCGATCTCCTGATGCTCGAAGAAATTCACGGCGGCGTCGTGGCGCCTATAGGGGTCGAGCGTTCAGCCCGGCGATCGCGCCGACGCCGAATGCCAGTACAGCGAGGGTGAAGATCAGCGAAATCGCGGTCCAGAACATCGTTGGATCGTCGTCGCGCCGGATCCAGTCGCTGGCGACATCGCTGTCCCAGATCGTGCCGCGGCGAATGTTGATCACGCCCCACACGATCAGCCCCGCGCCAAAAGCGAACAGGATCCACATCGCCAGCATTTCACCCTCAGAACTGCACGCGGACTGCCTGACGCTCCTCTTCGGCTTCGGTCGCATGCAACAGCTCGGCCGGCGTGAACGTGAACGCGCCTGCAATGACATTGGTTGGAAACTGCTGGACTGCGGTGTTGTAGCTCATCACCGAGTCGTTGAACGCCTGGCGGGCGAACGAAATCTTGTTCTCGGTTGCAGTCAGCTCTTCGGTCAGCTGCATCATGTTCTGATTGGCCTTCAGGTCCGGATACGCCTCGGCCAACGCGAACAGTTTCGACAGTGCACCGCTCAAGGCGCCCTCGGCGGCCACCAGCCCCTGAATGGCTGTAGCCGAGCCTGGGTCCGATGCGGCGGTGGCGTTGGCTGTGACCGCAGTGTTGCGCGCGCGAGTGACATTTTCGAGCGTCTCGCGCTCGTGCTTCATATAGGCTTTCGCGGTTTCGACCAGGTTTGGAATCAGGTCGTAACGCCGCTTCAGCTGCACATCGATCTGCGCAAACGCGTTCTTGAACTTGTTGCGCAGGCTGACCAGCCGGTTGTAAGCACCGACCGCCCAGAAAATGACTGCCGCGATGACGACCAGCACGATGATCCAGCCCATCGAATCCTCCTATCAGACTGCAAAGAAGCCGCCCTTAGCTTGCCGGCACCCGACCTTCAGGGCGCGCGGACTATAAAACAATCATCCGCGCACGCAAGCCCTGAATTGATAAACGGCGCGCAACGATTGGCCTGGGGTCGTATCTCAGCGCGAGACACCAGGGGTTGACGTCACCGGTACGGTGATAATCGGCGCGGAAGCGGCGGCCGGAGCTTGGGCACTCGCGGGTGACACAGCGACGCGGCGGCGGTTGACTTCGGCGGCAGAGCCGATGTCGAACAGCTTGACCACTTGCTGCACTCCCGGCACCCGGCTCGCCACCAGGGCCGCCACCTCGCTCTCCTTTTGCGTGACCAGGCCCATCAGGTAGACGATCCTTCGCTCGGTGATGATGTCAACCGAGTTGAACGCTATCTCGCGGGTGGAGACGAACGAAGCGCGCACGCGGGCGCCCAAGGTGTTGTCGTCGGTGCGATCACGGAACGTCGATGGCGGCGCGACGACCAGTTCATTGTTGACCAGGCGCACGTCTTTGGACCGCGACGCAACGGCTCCCGCTTGGGCCCTAATCTCCTCGCTCGACACTTCACCGGACAACAGTACTCGATGTTCGAAACTATTGACGTTGATATGGATATCGTTGCCACGAAGGGCATTGGTCAATTCCTTCGCGATCCTGACCTCCATCGTCTTGTCGTCGAGCTGGGTACCGGTGCTGCGTCGATCGGTTGCAACCACCGCTGTGCCGGCCGCAATGCCGCCGATCACCAGTGGCGCACAACCCGGCAACATCAGTACAGCCATGATCGCGGCGGGTATGCATTTTTGAGCTCCCTTCATCCGAATCTCCACTGCGTAATCTCGCTATTCACTCTGAAAGGCACCGCGAATCCACTCGATTGTGCCACTGCCATCGACGGTAACCACATCGAAGCGGCACGCTGGCCAGTGTTCGCCGTAATTTGCGATCAGCCAGTGTTGAGCCGCCCGGGCGATGCGCCTTTGCTTGAACGCGTCGATACTGGCCGCGGCGCCGCCGAAGCGTGAGCTGTGTCTCATGCGAACTTCGACAAACACCACCACGTCGCGTTCGCGCACGATCAAATCGACTTCGCCGTCCCGGTAGCGCGCGTTTCGCGCCAGGATGCGGCAGCCCGCAGCCAGCAGATGGCTCGCCGCCGCATTCTCGGCGCTATCTCCGGCGCGCTGTTTCGGCGTCCGCTTTGGCACCGGCGCACCGACGGCCATCAGCGCGCCACCTCCTCGCGCTCGATGACGCCGTTGCGATAAATGGCCGACATCGGAACTCGCTCTACCCGCACGCTCTGCGCGCGATCGACCCGCAGGCGACCGGTGACGCCGTCGACCTCGAATCGCGTCTCGCCCTTCATCCACAACTGCGCGACGCGGTAGGCATCGATTCCGAGTGCGTACAGACGTGCGGTCTCGAGCGTCATTGGGCGTGCCGGCGGCGGGTACACCATCACAGCGGGATGATCGGGCTGCAGGAGCCAGGGCATGTCGACGAACCGCACCCCTTCCAGATCGAACGCCAGCGCCGAGACAGCCGGTGAACCCGATGTGTCCCCAAGGTTGAGCAGCGACGTGCCGAAGATCGCAACGCCGCGCGGAATACGGGACCGTATCAGCGAGGCTTCACGCGCGCCGGTCGCGAGAAACACCGCGTCGAACGCACCCGTTTCCAACTGACGCGCGAGTCGACCGATTGCGGGCACAGTCGCGTCAACCATCAGCGCAACTTCTCCTGCGGCGCGCAATGCATTGACGTACGCCTGCGCGATCCTGCGGTCAAGGGCGCCCGTTCCGGTCAGCACCATCATCCTCACGCCTGTGGATACGCCGGGCCGCAGCGCAACGAAACCCGACAGCGCTACCTGAACGACGCGCTCCGCTTCCGCCTCTGCCGACAAGCCTAGTGCAATCAGCGTCGGCGGCGCTGCGGCGTCGCGCTCCGGATAGTTCAGAGTAACCAGTGGCAGCGCCGCTCGCCCGCCTTCGACAATGGCGTTGACGGCATCGCGACGCAACGGCCCGACGGCAACACGCACGCCGCGATCCCGCGCGGCGGCCAGCGCGCTTGCCAACTGATCGATGTCGTCGTCTGCTTCGATCACCTGAATCGCAGCACTGCTGCCGCTGACCTTGTGGGCGGAAAAAAAACCTTGCCGCACCGCCTCGGCGGCCGTCGCAAAAATCCCCTGCTGGCTCGGCAACAGCAGCGCGATCGCCGGAGCGGCGGCCGACGCGTTGCTCGAAGTCGCGTTAGTTTGCGCGCCGGCGCTCCATGCGACGCTCGCAAACACAGCCAACGCAGCGAATCGGAAGAGCGAGCGCAATGCAGTGGGCGAGGTCACAGCGGCTTGGCGGCGGAATGGATTGAGCGCGTCATCGGAGCGGCACAGTAATCTGCCGCTGTGCCATTGTAGGTAGTCAGCACGGCGATCGGCAACGCTGCGGATAACCGGCGCAGCGCGCCGCAAGTCAAGCTGACGCTCGATGTCATCACGCGGCCCTATGTTCCCTCCTGCGCCTACAATCAATGCGTTTTGCATCGAGTGGGGACCGACGAAAGGGACAATCAGAAAGGGGATATCACGATGAACCGACGTGACCTGTTCGCAGCCGCCGTTGGTGGCCTGTTTTCGATTACTTTCGGAAGTGCTGAAGCCCAGCGTTACAAGACTTACAACCCGCCGCCGCCACCGCCTCCTCCTCCGCCCCGGTATTACAGCCCGCCTCCGCCGCCCCCGGCGCCGTCACGCTCCTACAACTACGGCGGCAGCTCATCGCAGAGTCGCAGCGGCTCGCAGCCTTCGCGCGCAAGTTCGACGTCATCAAATGCGTCAAGATCGGTTGCAAGCGGCGCGAAGTCTGCGTCGAAGACTTCAGGCAGCGCGTCCGGAACGCGTGCCGGTGCCAAATCAGCGTCGACGAGCAAGACTGCGGCTACGAATCGGCCCCGTCAGGCATCTAAATCGACTCGGTCGTCGGTCGATGACCCGTTTCGTCCCGACCTGAAGGGCAAGGCCAAGAACGCCTTCAACAATCCGCCGTCAGAGAAGAAAAAAACCGACACCAAAAAGAAAGGGCCAGGCAACTGTGAGCCATGGCAGGTATGGGACCCGATCTCACAACAGTGCGTGGCGAAGCCGAGCCCTCGTCCTTCAGGAGGCCGCTGACGCTTCAGACAGGCGCTTAGAAGTTGCATCCGCGCGGACCTCGCAAGTCGCAGGCGAGCGTGCGCTTGCATGCGACACTCGCAGGCACGGCAGCTGTGTTTTTCGGGAGCACCTTAAGTGCACTGCGATGGGTGAGGTCACATCAAGCCTGCTGCACGACGGATTGATCGCGCTATCGGCGGTGGCAGCGCAGGAACTGCCTGCCGGCTCACTGCACGTAGTGGGAATGCCGATCGGCAATGCAGCCGACATTACGTTGCGCGCGCTGTGGGTGCTGTCGCGCGTCGACGTCATCGCCGCGGAGGACACGCGCGTCACCCGCCCACTGTTAACGCGCTATGGGATCGCAACACCGTTGATCGCTGCGCACCAACATAACGAGCAGGAAGTTGCTCAGCTCGTCGTGACCAGGCTGGCGAAGGCCGAACGCGTTGCACTGGTCACCGACGCAGGGACGCCTGGGCTGGCGGACCCCGGTGCCAGGATCGTGCGGGCCGTGCTCGACGCGGGCTACCGTGTGATTCCTGTCCCCGGCGCGAGCAGCGCGATGTCGGCTCTGTCGGCGTCCGGCGTCGGCGGCCGCCAGTTCACCTTCGCGGGCTTCTTGCCAACTGGAGGGCAGGAACGCGAGCGCGTATTGCGAACTCTTGCGCTGAGTGCAAACCCGTTTGTCTTGTTCGAGGCGCCGCATCGAATCGCCGCGTTGGTCGGTCTGCTCGCCACCGCGCTGGAACCCGAGCGCCGGGTGGTGCTTGCGCGTGAGCTGACGAAAAAGTTCGAAACGGTTTCAGCGCAGACCGCAGCGGAGCTAAGCACCTTGACCGTCGAGGAGCGCGGCGAATATGTGGTAATCGTCGACGTCGCTCCGACGCGTGCGCAAAATGACAGCGACGATTTAGAAATCGATCAGTCGCTCACGCATTGGCTGACCGCGTTGCTCGACGAATTGCCGCCGGCGCGCGCTGCGGCGATCGCAGCAAAGGCGAGTGGACAATCGAAGCAGGCGATCTATGCACTTGCGTTGCGACTCAAGTCAGCCTCACGCGGCTAGGTACAGCATCACGGAACGGCTCGCCAGTCCCCCGACGCAATCTGTGCGTGCGTCAGGCGTTCGATTTCGACGTCGCCGGTTCCGTTGGAGCCAAAACCGAGCTTGATCGCAGCGGCGTAAGACAGATCGATGATGCGATCGGACCTGAACGGACCGCGGTCGTTGACGCGCACGATGACACTCTGCCGCGAGCGAAGTCCCGTCACCCGCACGTAACTCGGAATCGGCAACGTCGGGTGCGCGGCGGTCATCGCGAACATGTCATAGATCTCACCGCTGGCCGTGCGATTGCCGTGGAATTGCTTTCCGTACCAGGACGCGACCCCGCGCTCGCGAAACGCGACGTCACCGGTCAGCGGCGTGTAGCTGCGACCGAGCGCGCCATACGGGCGATTGGCGCGTGCGATCAGCGGCTCGATTCTGGGCACCGCATCAGGGATCGAAGCAAGGTCAGCCGGCGCTCGATCGGGCGGTCCGTCGCTCTGGTAGTAAGGGCCGCGCTTCGCCGTACCGCATGCCGCCAAAATCAATGCCAAAAAAATCGGGGTCAGACCCCGAATGCTCATGACTGCACAAGCTTCCGGTGTGCGGCGATCGCCATTAACAAGCCGCACGCCATGCCCAGCGTTACGAGCGCAGTACCGCCGTAGCTGATAAACGGCAACGGCACGCCCACGACAGGCAGGATGCCGCTCACCATTCCCATGTTGACGAACGCATAGGTGAACATGATCAGGCCGATCGCAGCGGCCAGCAGGCGCGCGAACAACGTCGGCGCAGTGATGGCGATCGCGAACGCGCGCCACACCAGGGCAAAGAACAGCAGCACCAGAACGATGTTGCCGACCAGACCGAATTCCTCCGAGTAGACCGCGAAGATGAAGTCGCTGGTGCGCTCGGGAATGAACTCCAGATGCGCCTGCGTGCCCTGCATCCAGCCCTTTCCGAACATCCCGCCGGAGCCGATTGCGATCATCGCTTGCAGCGTGTGAAAGCCCTTGCCCAGCGGATCGGTCGAAGGATCGATCAGCGTCATGATGCGCTCTCGCTGATAGTCGTGCATCAGAGTCCAGGCCACGGGCAGCAACGCAAGCCCGCCTGTCAACATCACAGCGAGCCATTTCCACGGCAAACCGGCGAAGAAAATGACGAACACGCCAGCGGCCAGCACCAGCACCGCGGTGCCAAGGTCCGGCTGCTTCAGAATCAGGGCCACCGGCACGATCAACAGCACCGCAGCCACCAGGAAGTCCAGGCCGCGCAACGCCCCCTCGCGCTTGTGGAAATACCACGCCAGCATCAGCGGCACTCCAAGCTTCATGATCTCCGAGGGCTGAATCCGTGTCACTTTGATATCAAGCCAGCGGGTTGCCCCTTTCACCGTTTCGCCGTGCAACTCGGTGGCGATCAGCAGCGCTACGCCGACGACATAAACCGGCAACGCAATGCGCATCAACCACTGCGGCCGAACGTTGGCGGCAATGAACAGCACCGCGAAAGCGATACCGAAGTTGCGGATCTGATCACTCACGCGCCACGGATAGTCGTTGCCCGCCGAATACAACGTGATCAGGCCAATCACCCCAAGGCTGCCGACGATCGCGAGCAGAGCCGGGTCAAACACGGCAATGTAGGGGCGCAGGATCGCAGCAATGCGCTGGGCGATGGTCGCCTTGTTCATTGGACCGTTTTCGCAACCGCCGCGAGCGTCGCCGATGCCGATGCAGGCGCCGCTCGCAGCGTGGCACTGCGCAGTGGCGTTTCCTCGTCGGGCCCTTCTTTGGCGGGCGCAGCGGGAATCTTGCCCAACAAGTGGTAATCGATCACCTGCCGAGCAATGGGGGCCGCTGCCCGCGCTCCGAAGCCACCGTTTTCGACCAGCACCGCCAAAGCAATTTTCGGATCATCCGCCGGCGCGAAGGCAATGAATAGCGAATGATCGCGATTGCGCTCGGTCACGCGGCTCTCGACGTATTTCTCGTTTTGCTTGATCGAAACGACCTGCGCCGTCCCCGTCTTGCCGCCGACTTTGTAGGGTGCCCCTTCGAACGCATGCCGCCCGGTGCCTGAAATGTTGACCTCGACCATTGCTTCACGCACCAGTTTCAGATATTCGGGCTTGATTGCGATCCGGTAGCTTTCTTTCGGCACCGTCAGGCGCTTTTCGCCTGAGCGCGTGTCTTCGACTGCTTTCACCAGGTGCGGCTTCATCACAACACCGTCGTTGGCCAGAATCGCGGTGGCGTGCGCGAGTTGCAACAAAGTGAACGCGTTGTAGCCCTGGCCAATGCCGAGCGAGATGGTTTCGCCTGGGTACCACTTTTGTTTGAAGCGCCGCTCCTTCCAGGCGGTCGACGGCAGAACGCCGGTTTGCTCGCCCTCGACATCAATGCCGGTGATCTGGCCAAAGCTCCATGGCTTCATGAAGTCGTGAATCGCATCGACTCCAAGATCGTTGGCCACCATGTAGTAGTAGATGTCGCTCGACTTGACGATCGAGCGGCGCAGATCAACCGGCCCCAACGGCACCTTGTTCGAATCACGAAAGCGTCGATTGCCGAACATGAAAAAGCCGTTGTCCTGGATCACCGTCTCGGGCTTTCGCTTGCCGGATTCGAGCGCCGCCAGTGCCAGGAACGGCTTGTAGGTCGAGCCGATCGGGTAGGTGCCGCGCACCGCGCGATTCAACAGAGGTTTGTCGGGATCGTTGTTCAGCTCGTCCCAGCTCTTCGGGTCGATGCCGTCAACGAACAGGTTGGGATCGAACGTCGGCTTGGCTACGAAAGCAAGCACGTCGCCCGTCTTCGGTTCGATCGCGATCAATGCGCCCCGCCGGTCACCGAACGCGCGTTCTGCGATCTTCTGCAACTCGATGTCGACCGACAAGATCAGATTGTTGCCCGGAGTCGAAGGACTGCTCGACAAAGTGCGAACCGCGCGCCCGCCCGCGGTGATCTCGACCTGCTCCTGACCCGAAGTGCCGTGCAACTCGTTCTCGTAGCTTTGCTCGATCCCAACCTTGCCGATGTGATCGGTGCCGTAATAGGCGGGCGCGTCACCGCGCTTTTCAAGACGGTCCATGTCGTTCGGTGAAATGCGACCGATGTAGCCGATCATGTGCGACGCAATTTCCCCCAACGGGTAATCGCGAAACAGGCGCGCCCGCAGTTCCACGTGCGGGAAGCGATAGCTCTGCGCGGTAAACCGCGCGACTTCCCCATCGGTCAGCCGCGTTCTTATCGGTATTGCATCGAAGCGCTTGCTGTCGTCGAGCAGTTTCTTGAAGCGCCGCCGATCGCGCGGCAGTACTTCGAGCACCTGCGACAGCTCGTCGATCGTCTTTTCGTAGTCGCGCAGCCCGTCGGGCGTGATCTCGAGCGTGTAGGCCGAGTAGTTGCGCGCGATGATCTTGCCGTTGCGATCCTTGATCAGGCCACGGTTGGGCGCCACCGGCAAGATTGCAATGCGGTTGAGCTCGGCCTGCGCCATGTAGGCGTCGTGCTTGACGACCTGCAACCAGGCAAGGCGCGCGATCAGCAGCGTGAACGCCAGCAACACGAACACGGTCGCCACTGCGATGCGGATCCGGAAATAGTGAACCTCGCGCTCGGGATTGCGCATCGCTGCCGAACGCGGGCCGAACGAAAGTTCTTCGGCGGACGAGCGACGACGACGAAACAAGCGCCTGGCCATGGCCGATTATGACGTGCCTGCGTCGCGGCAATGCACCGAGACATTGCGAAACTTGCGGCCACTTCGTGGCGGCTACAGCGGTCGCGTTTCGTCCCGGTCAGTCGGTCGCCGCTGAGGCGCCAGCAGCAGCCACGAAGCGAGCGGCCATAAGAGTGCACCGACCAGGCTTTCGCCGAAATACATCCAGCCGGGCCATGCTCCGCCCACCCAGGTGCGGACAGCAAGCGACGCCAGCTGCGCGATCAAGAACAAGGGCAGCACATACAGAACCTGTGCCACCAGCGGGAACCACAGGATGCGCCGATGCAGCGTAATCGCGCCGTAAGAGATCAGCGTGTAGGCAAGCGCGTGCTCGCCGAACAACGCGCCCTCGTGCACGTCCATCATCAATCCGAACGCGAACGCTGCACCGATGCCCACTCTGCGCGGCTGGTGGATGTTCCAGAAGACAAGTGCAATCGCGAGCAGATCCGGCACGAGCGGCGTCCGGCCCCACGGCATCAGGTTGACCAGCAGCGCGCCGAACAGCGATGCCCAGATGAACAGCGTATTGGCTGGCCGCAGCAGGTACTGCGGCCGATAGCCGCCGCGCGTGCCGGCAACCTCGATCGGGTCGGTCGGGCGCAGCGCAAACCGACTTCCGATCCAGCTGCGCAACGTGGCTGGCGCTGGAGTTGGAGCGCCGGTGCGGGTACTCATGACGCCTGCGCCGGGGTCATTTGCGCACGCCCTTGCGCGGTGGTGGAACCACCGCCGCCGGCGGCGAAGGCACCCTGGAAGGTTCGACCAGCAGCACCAGCAGATACTGATTGCTCTCGACTCCTGCAAGCGGCGTCATGACAACGCGTGCGAACTGATCCTTTGCCGCACGTTCGACTCGGCTTACCGTGGCAACCATCAAGCCGGACGGATAGACGCCATCGAGCCCGGAGGTCGCCGCGATGTCGCCATTGACGATGTCAGCGTTGGCGGCCAGGAAACGCAGATCGAGCGTTCCCGGCTCGCTGCCGCCGAACGCCACTCCGCGCAGGCCATTGCGCAGAATCTGCACCGGGATCGACTGATCCTTGTCGGTCAGCAGCGTCACCTCGGACGTGTCGTTGAACACGCGCGTGACCTGCCCGACGACCCCGGCTTCGTCGATCACCGGATTGCCCGCACGAATCCCGTTGGCCGTCCCGGCGTGCAGCACGAGCTTGCGCGAAAATCGATCGCGCGCTTCGTACAGAACGGCGGCCAGCACCGTCGTATTGCTGACCTTCTCGCGTGCGCCCAGCAGTTTGCGCAAGCGGTCATTTTCGAACGTGAGCTCGCGCGCCTGCTGCAGAGATTGAGCGTTTTCGAACTCCTTGCGCTTGAGCTGTTCGTTTTCGCGGGTCAGCGCCGACACCGTCGTGAAGTAATCGCCCACCATGCCGACGATGCGACTGGGCACGAGCAGGCTTTGCTGAATCGGATAGAGAACGACTCCGACGCCAGTGCGCACCGTCTCCAGCATGCGCACCCTGGAGTCGATGATGATCAGCGCGACCGCCAGGAACGAGAAAAATGCAAGGCGCGCGCGAGCCGAAACGCCTTGATTGAACAGCGGCGGCGGGCCGTCGAAGGATGCGCGCAAAAGTACACCCCTACTTTTGTTTCCGGCCGGGCTGTTGGCCCTTAACTTCGCTTCGTGAAGTTAGCCTCAACGAAACATCCGGGTTTAGCTTCGACATCCCTCGCCTTCTAACCCGCCGGATGTCTTGCGTGATTGGTTAGAAAAAAATCGGTGGCAAAGCCATACGATTCTTTCGAAGTCAAAGCGACGAAACAACATTGGCGTCGCGGTTGAGGCAGCGTTAGCCGGTCGCGAAGATCGTTCCCAGCTTGTCCATCCGCTCCAGTGCGATGCCGCAGCCGCGCACCACGCAGGTCAACGGCTCTTCGGCGACGACCACCGGCAGTCCGGTTTCTTCCATCAGCAAACGATCCAGGTCACGCAGCAGCGCTCCGCCGCCGGTCAGCATCATGCCGCGATCGGCGATGTCGGCGCCAAGCTCGGGGGGGGTCTGTTCCAGTGCGATTTTCACGCTCGATACGATCTGGTTGAGCGGGTCCGTCAACGCCTCGAGAATTTCGTTGCTCGAGATCGTGAAGCTGCGCGGAATGCCTTCGGACAGGTTGCGTCCCTTGACTTCCATTTCGCGGACCTCGGAACCAGGAAATGCTGACCCGATCTGCTTCTTGATCATCTCGGCGGTCGGTTCGCCGATCAGCATGCCGTAGTTACGGCGGATGTAGTTAATGATCGCCTCGTCGAACTTGTCACCGCCGACGCGCACCGACCCCTTGTAGACCATGCCGCCCAACGAAATCACGCCAACTTCAGTCGTGCCCCCACCGACGTCGACCACCATCGAGCCCGACGCTTCCGACACCGGTAGGCCCGCACCGATCGCTGCGGCCATCGGTTCTTCGATCAGAAACACCTGCGAGGCGCCGGCAGCCTCCGCCGATTCCTTGATCGCGCGCCGCTCGACCTGGGTCGAACCGCACGGCACGCAGATAATGATGCGAGGGTTCGGTGCGAACAAACTTGATGGGTGAACCATCTTGATGAACTGCTTCAGCATCTGTTCGGTGACGGTGAAGTCGGCGATCACGCCGTCCTTCATCGGGCGGATCGCCTCGATGTTGCCGGGGACCTTGCCCAACATCTGCTTGGCTTCCTTGCCGACCGCCTGGATCGTGCGCTTTCCGTTAGGCCCGCCCTCCTGACGAATTGCGACGACCGATGGTTCATCAAGCACGATGCCCTTGCCCCGCACGTAAATCAGCGTATTGGCGGTGCCGAGGTCTATCGCGAGATCGTTCGAAAAGTAACTGCGGAGGAAACCGAACATGAGTTATGGTGAGGCAGCCTTAACTTACGGTCTGTTCACACTGAAACGTGAGTGCGAACGTGTGAACAGACCCTAGCGAGCTGCCTAGGCTCGAAATTGGGGCGAATGATAAACTTTTTTCGCTTCTGATCCGCTCGATATCCCCTTTTTTCCCCGCGTACATCTCCGCAAAACCATCCCGCACGCATGTCACTCGACCTCGACCAAGTCCGGCGTATCGCGCACCTCGCGCGGATCGACATCACCGACGTGGAAGCTGAGAAGACGCTGGCTCAGCTGGTCGATATTTTCAAGATGATCGAGCGCATGCAGGCCGTCGACACCACCGGCATCGAACCGATGGCTGACCCTCTCGGCGGGACCCTGCGTCTGCGCGACGACGTCGTAACCGAAGACGATCAGCGTGCAGCGATCATGCGCAACGCGCCGCAACAGCACCGTGGCCTCTTCCTCGTTCCACGCGTGGTCGAATAGCTGTGGAGTGGGCCCATTGTTCGATTGCCGAGCTATCGCGCGCGCTGGCGAATAAGGAAATTTCGGCCGTTGAGCTCGCACAGGCTCATCTTGCCCGCATCGATTTGCACCGCAACCTGAATGCCTTTCTGGAGGTTCGCCCCGAGGTGACGCTAACGCAGGCAGCTGCCGCCGATGCCCGGCTCGCACGGAGCGACGCCGACCGCACGCCCCTCACCGGCGTTCCGATCGCTCACAAGGACATTTTCGTCACCAAGGACTTCTACTCAACGGCGGCCAGCAAGATCTTGCGCGGTTACCAGAGTCCGTTCGACGCAACCGTCGTCGACAACCTGAAGCAGGCCGGCATGGTGACGCTGGGTAAGCTCAACTGTGATGAGTTCGCAATGGGCTCCTCAAACGAAAACAGCGCATACGGCAACGTGCTCAATCCGTGGGATCTCGGCGCTGTCCCGGGCGGTTCGTCGGGCGGCTCCGCGGCGGCGGTTGCTGCGTGCCTGGCGCCGGTCGCAACAGCAACGGATACCGGCGGCTCGATTCGGGAGCCGGCCGCGTTTACTGGCCTGACCGGCACCAAGCCCACCTACGGTCGACCATCGCGGTGGGGCATGATCGCGTTCGCGTCGAGCCTCGACACCGCAGGGTTGCTGACCCGTTCGGCCGAAGACGCCGCGTTGGTGCTCAATCACATGGTTGGCTTCGACCCGAAGGATTCGACCAGCGCAAATCGGCCCGCCGAGGACTACACCCGTTACTTGGATCTCGATGTCAAAGGGCTGAAGATCGGCGTGCCCAAGGAGTTCTTTGGCAAGCTGCTGCAACTGGACGTGGCTGCCGCCGTACGCGAAGCGCTGGCGGAGTATCAGCGCCTCGGTGCGGTGCTGGTCGAGGTCTCGCTGCCCAACGCCGAGCTCGGGATTCCGGTGTATTACGTCGTCGCTCCGGCCGAGGCGTCAAGCAACTTATCGCGCTTCGACGGCGTGCGCTACGGACATCGCGCCAAAGAATTCAGCGATTTGAACGACATGATCAAGAAATCCCGTTCGGAAGGCTTCGGCGCTGAGCCCAAGCGCCGGATCCTGGTGGGCACGTACGTTCTGTCGCACGGGTACTACGACGCTTACTACATCAAGGCGCAGAAAGTGCGCCGGATTATCGCGGACGAATTCACCCGTGCGTTCTCCCGTTGTGACGTGATCGCCGGACCGGTAACGATGAGCGTAGCGTTCGGCTTCGGGGAGAAGGCGGCTGATCCGGTCGCCATGTACATGGCCGACTACTACACGGTGCCAGGCAGTTTGGCGGGCGTTCCGTCGATGAGCATTCCGTGCGGTTTTGGCCAGGGCCTGCTCAACGGCAGGCGTCCGGTGGGGTTGCAGCTGATTGCCAATTATTTCGACGAAGCACGAATGCTCGGAGTGGCGCACGCCTACCAGCGCGCCACCGACTGGCATCGGCGTCGGCCCGCGGGGTACTAGCTCGATGTCGCAGCGTCTGCTCGAAGCCAACCAGCGCAGCGTGGCCGCCGCGGCGGCGATGCCCGATCGCATCCGCCTGTTGCAGGACCGGGCAGTGTTGCTGGCACGCCTTGGCAGGGTGGCCGAGGCGGAACGGACCTTGTCGGATGCCGAGCAGCAAATGCCGGCCGATGCCCCGCCGGTGCTGAAGCTGCGCTTCCGCTACGTGCGCGCAATCGACATCTACTTCTCAAAGCGTTTCAACGACGCGCAACGTGCGATGTACGACACGCTGCGCGAGGCGCGCCGGGCGAACGAGGCGAGGCTGATCGCGGAGTGCGAATCGGCGCTGGCATTGTTCATGCAGCGGGAAGGGGATGTCAGAGCCGCGATCGCGCACGCCAGATCGGTGCTGGCCAATTCTGATGCAACCCTGGAAGCGCGCTATCGCGCCTGCCTGGCGATGGTTTCGCTTCACCAGGATGCACACGACCAAGAAGCGGCGTACCGGCTTTACCGCGACACGCGCGATGTGGTCAAGGATCTCGATGACGAGATCGCGATGGCCAGTTGGCTGCAGCGCACTGCAGTCGCAAAGGCCGCGTTCGCGCGGCAATCGGCCGGTTGCGGCGACCTCGACCCCCGCAGCGTGAAGGAGGCGATCACGGCGTTGCAGCAGTGCATTGATTATGCGGCGCAGGTTCCTGATGGCCCGGCAGCCACGCTGGGTTACCTGGTGCTGGCCGGAATGCATGCGCTGCAGAAGCGCTATACCCTCGCGCTCGAAATCTACGATTGCCACCTTCCGCAGTGCGAGGGCGACGGCTTCTTGCACGAAGTCACGGCAGCGATGGCCGATCGAGCAAACTGCCTATTGCAACTGGGCTTGATCGACGCCGGGTATGCACAAGCTGTCGCTTCACTGCGCCGACTGGATGAGGCCGCGCCGGCGGGCATCCGCGCAATCGTCCATGAAAATATGGCCGCCGCGCTTGAAAGTGTCGAGCAACCGTCGCAGGCGAGCCAGCATCGCACGATGGCCCAAGCCGCGTGGGACACCCATTGCCACGAGCAGCGCGAGGCGCGCCGGCTGTTGCACGAAACCACGACGACCACGCTGCATTAGGCCTGATCATGCAGTGGGAAATCGTGATCGGCATCGAGACGCATGCTCAACTCACCACCGCGAGCAAGATTTTCTGCGGCGCGTCGACCGCCTTCGGCGCGCAGCCAAATTCGCAGGCGAGCGCGGTTGATGTCGCTCTGCCAGGCACTCTGCCGGTTCTGAACCGCGGCGCCGTCGAGCGGGCGATCCGGTTCGGCGTCGCAATTGGCGCCGACGTCGCACGGCACAGCGTCTTTGCGCGCAAGAACTACTTTTATCCGGATCTGCCGAAGGGCTATCAGATCAGCCAGTTCGAAATGCCGGTGGCGCGCGGCGGAGCGCTGACATTCGTTGTGCAGCCGAAAGCCGGCGACTCGCCGGCCGAGCCGTATCTGAAGACGGTCCGGCTGACACGGGCGCACCTCGAAGAAGACGCCGGCAAGTCGCTACACGAGGATATCGGTGTCGAAGGCATGTCGGGCATCGATCTGAATCGCGCCGGGGTACCGCTGCTCGAGATCGTGTCCGAGCCGGAAATGCGCTCGGCCGCCGAGGCCGTGGCTTATGCGAAAGCGATGCATGCGCTGGTGGTCTGGCTCGACGTCTGCGATGGCAACATGCAGGAAGGCAGCTTTCGCTGCGATGCCAACGTATCGGTGCGGCCCGGCGACGACGCGAAACTCGGCACGCGGTGCGAAATCAAGAATCTGAACAGCTTCCGCTTTCTCGAGCGCGCGATCGAGTTCGAGGCACGCCGCCAGATCGATGTGATTGAAGACGGTGGCACCGTGGTGCAGGAAACGCGGCTGTACGACGCGGAGCGCAACGAAACGCGGCCGATGCGCACCAAGGAAGATTCGATGGACTATCGCTATTTTCCTGACCCGGACTTGTTGCCGCTGGCGATTGCCACCGAGTCGATCGAGCAGATCCGGAAATCGATGCCGGAACTGCCCGGCACGATGCGTGAGCGTTTCATCAACGACTATGCGCTGTCACCTGAGGACGCGCAAACGCTGACCTCATCACGCGGGCTGGCCGATTATTTCGAAACGGTGGCTGGGCAGCTCGCCGACAAGAAAACCGCGGCTCACTGGGTCACTGGCGAGCTGCTCGCTGCTCTGAATGAAAGCGCGCTATCGATCAGCGACTCTCCGATCTTGCCGGTCGACCTCGCCCGTTTGATCGCCAGCGTGCTCGATGGCACGGTGAGTCACAATTCTGCCAAGACCGTGTTCAGGAAATTGTGGGCAACGCCCGGAAGAAGCGTCGGCGAAGTCATCGACGCGGAGGGGTTGCGGCAAATCTCCGACGTCTCCGCAATCGAAAAGATGGTCGATGATGTAGTCGCCGCCAACGCGAGATCGGTTGATGAATTCAGGGCCGGCAAGGACAAGGCGTTTAACGCGCTGGTGGGCCAGGTGATGAAGGCCACCGGCGGGAAAGCCAATCCGCAGCAGGTGAATGCAATCCTGCGGCGCAAGCTGCGAGCGGCGTAACGCTTACGAACAAGTCGCACGAAGCCGGCGCAGCAGTTCGGTGGACTTCGGCAAGTTGGCAGGGTCTTCGTTGCGGTAGTACAGCGTGCCTTCTGGAAGCTCGTCGCTGCCTGCGGCTGGCCATCCGCGCACGGCAATGACTCCCGAAGCGAGGTCGTTTGTCCTGATCACCTCCCGCTCGATGTCGCGCTGGCACACCAGATAGACGGCTCCGCGCTGGGCACCCAGGTTCCGAGCCTCGACCGCTTCATCGGCGGCCAATAACGACAGCGCGCGCACTGCATCGCCGGTTGCCAGCACGAAAAAGCGGGAGCCTGATGGACTCTGCGCGATGGCTCGCTCGATTGTTCGAGCGAAATCGAATGTGCCGCCAGCAATATAGAGGCCGCCGCTTCCCTGCGCGCCGGCTCCTGTTGCCAACAGCCCCAACATCGCAGTCAGCAAAAACTTCACGTCACACCCTTTAACCTCGCGCTCGATTCCGGACAGCGTGGTCTGGACGGATTGGCGCGCGTATCCAGTTCTCGGTTGTAATTACTTACCACTGAAGCGCGGATCGAGCAGGATATCCGTTTCCGGATTGCGCTGCACCGGCCGCGCTCCCGTCGCAAGCAACTCGCGAAAACGCTTTTTCTCCAGGTCGAAGCGCTCATTGATACGCAGTATTTCATTGCGCGCGTCTTGAATGACTTTTTCCTCGGCACTGAGCTGCTGGTCGATCGATACGTAGCTGCGCTTGATCCCGTCCGGCAGGACGCGCTTTTTGTAGAACTCGGCCTCATCGTCAAGTTTCTTGCGCTGGTCGCGCAGGCCAGAAAGCCGCTGACTGGCGCGCGCGATGAGCTGATTACTCGACTCCAGCGATTTCGCCCTTACCGCTTCGATCTCTTCATCGGTCGCATAAGCTTCAAGCAGCGACTTATCGCGACGGCGCTGCGCAAGCTGGCGCTCGTCCTCTTCCAGTTTCTTCTTGGCCTCCACCGCCCGCGCGCGCTGCTCCTCTACGGTGAGCGGCCGCGCCAGGACCCGCCGCACCGAGCCATCGCGATTCATCTCCCGGACATCGGAATTGGCGCACTCGGTCGGAACTCGGTCCGCGGTGAACGTCTTGCCATTGACCGTGCAACTGAAAATCGCGCCCACTGAAGGGGGCGCCGCAGCTGCGCTCGCTAGCAAGCAAAGACTCAAGGTCGAGGCGAACAGCATCGTGCGCCCAATCTGCACGGTCCGAAGATTACGACTTAGAGAATCACGCTCCATAAGTAGCTCGATACTGCTCCATTGCGGAACGAAAGCCGCGCGCATCCCGCACGAGAGGTGAATCCGAATCAAGAAACTGTATCAAGTCGCCAAAGTTTGCAATCGAGATGACAGGAATGCCGAACTCCTGTTCAAACGCTTGAACCGCCGAGCGCGCTGACGAGGGTTGTCCGCTACCGGCCACGTCGCCGCCGCGTTCACACCGGTCGAGCGCGATCAGCACAGCGGCCGGGGTCGCCCCGTGCGCTCGGATCAGTTCGACCGATTCCCTTTTTGCCGCACCGTCTGTAATCACGTCGTCGACGATCACAACTCTGCCCGCGAGCGGACTGCCAACGATGACACCGCCTTCGCCATGATCTTTGGTTTCCTTGCGATTGAACGCAAACGGAACGTCGGTACCGAGTGCTGCAAGCGCCACCGCGGTGGCCGACGCAAGCGTAATTCCCTTGTAGGCTGGGCCAAACAACATGTCGAACTCCACACGCCCTTTCGCGCGCGCCGCCAACAACGTCTGCGCGTAAAAGAGCGCCAGGCGCCCAAGCGCTGCCCCGCGATTAAAGAGACCGGCGTTGAAAAAGTACGGCGACAATCGCCCCGCCTTAGTCTTGAACTCGCCGAACGTCAGTACCCTGCTTGCCATTGCAAACTCGATAAAGTCGCGCCCCAGACTATTCATGTTGACGAGTCAGTGAACAGGCACGATCGGTGTGTATAACCTCGTCCCATGCCTTGTTGCCGTTCCGTGCAGATTTTGCAGCATGCTAAAGCGGCGAACGACCAAAAATGACGTGATTTTTGGGCCTAGCTCGCTCCGTTCGCAACGTTTGTATGTTCCGAATAACAACCCTTAACGTCAACGGCATCCGTTCGGCTACGCGCAAAGGCTTGTTTAAATGGCTGGGCAAAACGCAACCGGACATCCTATGCCTGCAGGAAGTCAGGGCTGACGAGTGCGACATCCCCGCGAAATGCCGTCCACCAGGGATGCGTACATGGTTTCATTGCGCAAACAGGCGTGGCTATGCGGGCACGGCGCTATACGCAGTCAAGCGTCCGCGCGAGGTCCGGTTAGGCTTTGGTTCAAACGAATTCGACGCAGAGGGCCGTTACGTTGAAGTGCAGTTCAAGGAGGTGACGGTGATCTCGGTGTATTTCCCGTCGGGATCCTCCGCTCCGCATCGTCAGGACGCCAAGTACCGATTTCTTGCCGAGTTTCTGCCCCATCTACACCGTCTGGTCGTCAGCGGTCGCGAATTCATTTTGTGCGGCGATATCAACATCGCACACCGCGAGATCGATCTGAAAAACTGGCGCAGCAATCAGAAGCACTCGGGCTTCCTGCCCGAAGAGCGCGCGTGGCTGTCGCGATTATTCGAAGAGCACCGATGGGTCGATGTATTTCGCCGGCTTGATCCGCGACCCGACCGCTACACATGGTGGAGCAATTTCGGGCGGGCCTACGCAAACAATGTCGGGTGGCGGATCGATTATCAGATTGCCACGCCGGCCATTGCCCAACGGGCCAGAACAGCAGAGATCTATACGAAGCAGCGGTTTTCCGATCACGCACCGTTGACGATCGGCTACACGGGCCGTTTGTGACCGCCGAACGGATCAGCGCACGATGAATGGCGCGCCGGCACGCAGACCGTGGCGCGATGCGCTGCACGTCTATGCGGAACCCGCGGCGCTGCGCATGCTGTTCCTCGGTTTCGCCGCGGGACTTCCGCTGTTGCTGGTGCTGGGCACGCTGTCGTTCCGGCTGCGCGAGGCCGGAATCGATCGCACAACAATCGGCTATCTGAGCTGGGTCGGGCTTGCGTATGGATTCAAGTGGGCGTGGGCGCCGCTGGTCGATCGTCTGCCGTTGCCTTGGCTAACGCGCCTGTTGGGCCGACGTCGCAGCTGGCTTCTGGCTTCGCAGCTGGCAGTCATCGGCGGGTTGATCGGAATGGCGCTCACCAATCCGCTCGACGGGCTGCAACCGATGGTCGTCTTCGCGCTGATCGTCGCCTTCTCATCGGCGACGCAGGACATCGCGCTCGATGCCTATCGGATCGAATCCGCTGAAGTCGATAAACAGGCGGCGCTGGCGGCGACCTATCAAACGGGCTATCGGATGGCGATGATCTGGGCCGGTGCAGGCGTGCTCTGGATTGCCGCGCGGGCGGCCGGAGACACCGGCACCGACGCAGCCAATGCAGCCAGTCGCGCTGCATTCTCATGGACGGTGGCTTACCTAGCGATGGCGGCGACGATGCTGATCGGCGTCACCACGGTGCTGCTGGCACCCGAGCCAGCGGTCGGCAAAGCACGCGTCGACCTGAATGCCGAGGAAGCTGCGCTGGCGCGACGACTGATTGATGAGCGCGGGATCGCGCCGCCGCTGGCGCGCGCGCTCGCCTGGCTGCAGACGGCGGTGATCGGGCCGTTCGCGGATTTCATTCAGCGATTTCGCTGGCACGCGCTGCTGCTGCTTGCGTTGATCGCCATTTATCGCATTTCCGACGTGGTTCTTGGCGTGATGGCTTTTCCGTTCTATGTTGACATGGGCTACTCGAAGGACGAAGTCGCGGCAATCTCCAAGGTCTACGGTGTGCTGATGACATTGGCCGGCGCGTTCGTCGGCGGCGTGCTGGCGTTGCGCTTTGGCGTGATGCGAATCCTTTTCCTCGGCGCGGTACTGTCGGCGGCGTCGAACCTGCTCTTCGCGTGGCTCGCCACACGCGGGCACGACCTGGTCGGATTGATCTTTGTGATCTCGGCCGACAATTTATCGGGTGGCATCGCATCGGCGGCGTTTATCGCGTACCTGTCGAGCCTGACCAACGTTGCGTACTCGGCCACGCAGTACGCGCTGTTCTCCTCGGTGATGCTGCTGTTGCCGAAGTTCGTCGCCGGGTTCTCCGGCGCTTTCGTCGACGCGTACGGCTACATCACATTCTTTCAAAGCACCGCCTGGCTGGGCGTGCCGGTATTGCTGCTGGTCTGGCTTGCGAGCCGGACTCAGCGCACGCAGGTCAAAGCTCAGGGCTCGCCATCCCAGTAGTCGAGGTCTGAATCCGGCCTGTGCAGGCGGCCTTTTTGCAGCAGCGGACCGGCAGTCCGCGTATACACGCCGTACTTGCCCGAGTCAGGGTATTCACATATCTCTGGATCGTCCTGCGTGCTGATTGACAGATACTTCATCGGCGCACTCGACGTATTAATCAACTGGTGCGGATATTCCGGCCCGGGCGGTATGTCGATCACATCGCCGGCGCGCACTGCGAGCATCTCACCCGCGACGCGCAGCGTTCCCTCACCCTCGAGAATGATGAACATCTCCTCCTGCGTGTAGTGCGAGTGATACGGACAGCTCAACTTGCCGGGCGGAACGATATCGATCGAGGCGCCAAGTTTCTTGGCGACGGCACCGGCCACACGCCGGCCGATGACGCTCGCCGAGCGCACGCCGGCGTAGATCCCACCGCGCTCGGAATCCTGCCATTCGACTTCATCGATATTGCGTATCAGCTTTTCTCTCAAACTCATCTGCACCTCTCAAATGATGATCATCGAGTTTCGAATCGGTAAACCGCGAGCGTTGCGCGCCAAGAGGGCAAGACGTGCACCGATCGGCCGTCCGCAAACAGCGCGCGGCCGGTGATGTGCAGGCCCACCTTCGCGGCGAGGTCTTCAAAGTCTTGCAACGTGCACAGATGGATGTTCGGTGTGTCGTACCACTGATATGGAATATGCCGCGTCACCGGCATGCGGCCGGACACCAGAGCCGCCACGTGCTTCCAGTGACCAAAGTTGGGAAAACTCACGACGCCCTGACGTGCAACCCGCGCCATCTCGCGCAGGATGCCCTCGGCGTTGTGCATCGCCTGCAAAGTTTGAGACAGCACCACTGTATCGAACATCGCGTCGGCGAACATGCGCAGACCCGCATCGAGGTTGGCCTGAATGACATTGATACCCGACCGCACGCACTGCGCGAGGTGATCGTCGCTGATCTCAACGCCATAACCGCGACAACGTTTGTGCTCGCGCAGATGCGCGAGCAACGTGCCGTCGCCGCAACCCAAGTCGAGAACGCGGCTTTCCGGCCGCACCCAATCGGCAATCTGCTGCAGATCGACGCGAAGGCGGGTAGCTACGCTCATCGGCTGATCTCGTTCGAGATGTTGTCGAAGTACGCGCGCACCACGCGGTGATAGCGATAATCATCGAGCAGAAACGCGTCGTGGCCATGCGGCGCGTCGATCTCCGCATAGGCAACCTCGCGGCCGTTGTCGATCAGCGCCTCGACGATCTCGTGCGAGCGCGCAGGTGGAAAACGCCAGTCGGTCGAAAAAGCCGCCAGCAGGAATTTCGCGCGCGCCGGAGAAATAGCCGCCACCAGATCGCCACCAGTCGACTTCGCAGGGTCGAAATAGTCAAGTGCGCGCGTGATCAGCAGATACGTGTTGGCGTCGAAATACTCGGAAAACTTGTCACCCTGATGCCGCAAGTAGCGCTCGACCTCGAATTCGATCTCATAATGAAACTGGTAGTGCGCTTCGCGCATCGCACGGCCGAATTTCTCGGCCATGTCTTCGCCCGACAGATAGGTAATGTGGCCGATCATCCGGGCCACGCGCAACCCCCGCTTGGGGACGGTGCCGTGCGCGTAATAGTCGCCACCGTGAAAATCGGGGTCAGAGCGGATCGCCGTGCGCGCGACTTCGTTGAACGCGATGTTCTGCGCCGACAGCTTCGGAGCCGAGGCAACCGCGACGCAGTGCGCGATGCGCTCCGGATACTGAATCGTCCACGACAGCGCCTGCATGCCGCCGAGCGAGCCTCCCATCACGGCGGCCCATCGTGAGATGCCGAGCTCATCAGCAAGACGCGCCTGAGCATTGACCCAGTCTTCGACCGTCACGACAGGAAAACCCGCGCCATAGGGCCGGCCAGAGCGCGGATCAATCGACATCGGCCCGGTCGACCCGAAACACGAGCCGAGGTTGTTGACACCGACAACGAAAAACCGATCGGTATCGACCGGTTTGCCGGGCCCGACCATGTTGTCCCACCACCCGGTCATCGCCGGGTCGTCCGCGTACACACCCGCCACGTGATGCGAGGCATTGAGCGCGTGGCAGACCAACACCGCGTTGCTACGCTCGGTGTTCAATTGTCCGTAGGTCTCTATCATCAGCGCGTAGTTTTCGATCGACGCGCCGCTCGATAACTTCAGCGGCGCATCGAATCGAATCAACTGCGGCGTGACGATGCCGACCGAACCGAGAGCAGTGCTCATAGCCAGTGGATATTGCCTGATCCGAGCAGTGTCAAACTAAGATCCCTAATCGAGACAGGAGCGCGCGTCGTGAATTATGTCGTTTACGGTATGACCGCGTCGGGCAATTGCCACAAGGTCAAGATGGCGCTCGAGCATCTGCGCCTAACTTACCAATGGCGCGAGATCGATACGCTGCAAGGCGAAACACGAACGGCGACGTTTCTGGCGATAAACCCGAACGGCAAGGTACCGGTGCTGGCGATCGACGACACGACCTACCTGCCGGAATCGAACGCGATTCTGTGGTACCTCGGCGAAAGAACTCCGCTTGTACCCGATGACCCGCTCGAGCGGGCACGCGTGCTGCAGTGGATGTTTTTCGAGCAGTACAGTCACGAAACAGCCATCGCGGTGGCGCGCTACATCCGCGCCTTTCTGAAGCAACCGCGCGATCCACGCTTGCCCGAACTTGAGAAACGCGGCTACGCCGCGCTCGGGGTGATGGACCGGCACCTTGCGGACCATCCTTATTTCGTGGGCCGGACATTGTCGATCGCGGATCTCGCACTATTCGCGTATACGCACAAGGCCGATGAGGGTGGGTTTGATCTTGCGCCGTACGGTTCGGTGGCCGCGTGGCTCGAAAGAGTGGCGGCGGCGCCCGGGGTTTCCATGATGCCGTCGCCATGAGTCCTCGCTGCACGGACGCGCCATCGAGCAGGCACGAGGTGAGCCGATGAGCACCTTGCTGCAGCATCTGCGCAAACTGGCGCGAGCCAGTCGAATCGCCAATCGCCGGCTGCACACTGCCTGCGGCGTGCTCTCGAACGCCAGCGATCTCGCGGCCCTCGGCTGGACCGAATCAGAGCTGTTCGGCAACGTCGCCGATTCAGCTGGCACTACCATACGGCGATGACCTTGCTGCAGACGCGCCTGAACCCGCGCAGCGCAGAGTTTCTGCGCAATCGCGATGCAATGCGCACGCAGGTAGCAGATCTGAAGGACAAGGTGACCGCCGTTGCGGTGGGCGGCGGAACAGACGCGCGCAACAAGCACACGGCGCGCGGTAAGTTGCTGCCGCGTGATCGCGTGCAGATGTTGCTGGACCCGGGCACGCCGTTTCTTGAACTGTCGCAGCTCGCCGCTTACGGCATGTACGCAGACGCTGCGCCGTCGGCCGGCATCATTACCGGCGTCGGAAGAGTGGCGGGCCGCGAATGCGTCATCGTGTGTAACGACGCCACCGTTAAGGGTGGCACGTACTACCCCATTACGGTCAAGAAGCATCTGCGCGCACAAGAAGTCGCTCGTGAGAATCGGCTACCGTGCATCTACCTGGTCGATTCAGGCGGTGCGAACCTGCCCAACCAGGATGAAGTGTTTCCGGATCGCGAGCACTTCGGACGCATTTTCTATAACCAGGCGACGCTATCGGCGATGGGAATTCCGCAGATCGCCGTCGTGATGGGCTCGTGCACCGCAGGCGGCGCTTACGTTCCGGCGATGAGCGATGAGTCGATCATCGTTGCCAACCAGGGAACGATCTTTCTCGGCGGCCCGCCGCTCGTCAAGGCGGCCACCGGCGAAATCGTCAGCGCCGAGGAGCTTGGCGGCGGCGATGTTCATACGCGGCTGTCCGGCGTCGCCGATCATCTGGCCGCTACCGACGCGCACGCACTGGCGCTGGCGCGTCGCATCGTGGCGACCACTCATTACGTCAAACCGGCGGCACAGCAGGTACGCGACCCGCGACCGCCCAGCCTCGACCCCGCTGACCTGTACGGCGTAATCCCGACCGATACGCGCCGACCTTACGACGTGCGCGAAGTCATCGCGCGCATCGTCGATGCGTCGGAGTTCGACGAATGGAAGGCGCGTTACGCGATCACGCTGATCACCGGCTTCGCATGGATCGAGGGGATGCCGGTCGGAATCATTGCGAACAACGGCATTCTGTTTTCGGAAAGCGCGCAGAAAGCCGCGCACTTTATCGAGCTGTGCTGTCAGCGCTCGGTGCCGCTCGTGTTCCTGCAGAACATCAGCGGATTCATGGTCGGCCGCAAATACGAGAATGAGGGTATCGCGCGACACGGCGCGAAAATGGTGACCGCGGTCGCGTGCGCGCAAGTCCCGAAGTTCACCGTGATCATCGGCGGCAGCTTCGGTGCGGGCAATTACGGCATGTGCGGCCGCGCGTACTCGCCACGTTTTTTATGGATGTGGCCGAATGCGAGAATCAATGTAATGGGTGGCGAACAGGCCGCTTCCGTGCTAGCAACTGTCAAGCGCGACGGCATCGAAATGCGCGGCGGCGCCTGGAGTCCGGACGAAGAAGCTGCGTTCAAGGCGCCGATCCTCGCGCAATTTGAACATCAAGGCCATCCTTACTACGCCAGCGCGCGATTGTGGGACGACGGCGTCATCGATCCAATGGATACGCGGATGTGCCTCGCTCTTGGGTTGTCGGCCGCGTCCAACGCGCCGATTCCGCAGACGCAGTTTGGCGTGTTCCGGATGTAGCGTGCGCACGCAACGAACCCCGAAGTCATAGATGACGGCGTCCGTTTATCTGCGCGCGGAACACGATGATCTGCTGCGCCAGGTCGCGCGCTTCGTCGCGAGCGAAGTCGAGCCGCACGCATTCGAGTGGGACGAAGCGGGCTTCACTCCGCGCGACGTATTGCTAAAAATGGGCTCGCTCGGGTGGCTCGGCCTGATGTATTCGCCGGATGATGGGGGCGCCGGCGCCGACATGACCACCAACGTCGTGTTCCAGGAAGCGTTGTCGCGCTCGACATCGGGCGGGTTCGTGATCACGGTGCTGGTGCACACCGACATGGCAAGCCCTCATCTTTCGCACGGAGGAAATGCCGAGCAAAAGGCGCGCTGGATGCCCAAAATCGTTTCCGGCGAGTGCATCACTGCGGTTGCAGTAACCGAGCCCGACGCGGGTTCCGATGTGGCTGCGATCCGCACTCACGCCAAGCGCGACGGCGATTCATGGGTGATCAACGGCAGCAAGATGTTCATCACCAACGGCGTGCACGCAGACCTGGTGTTCGTCGCAGCGCGCACCGATGCAGACGCCAAAGGCTCTCGCGGACTCTCGATCTTCGCCGTCGAAAAGGGTACGCCGGGGTTCAGTGTTGGCCGCGCGCTGAAGAAAAGCGGCTGGCTTGCATCGGATACGGCAGAGCTGGTGTTCGATAACTGCCGCGTCCCGGGGCATCATCTGATCGGCGAAGAAAACGGCGGCTTTTACGCCATCATGCGCAACTTTCAGACCGAGCGTATTGCGCTCGGTTCGATGGCCGTCGGGCATTGTCTAACTGCACTCGACCTCGCCTACCGGTATGTCAACGACCGCAAGGCGTTCGGCGCGCCGCTGTGGGACAAGCAGACGATTCGGCAGCAGCTGTCGATGCTGGCTGCCAAAACGGAGGCAGCGCGCCAGCTGCTCTATCACTGCGCCTGGATGGTCGATCAACAGCGCGATGCAGTGCGCGAAGTTTCGATGCTGAAAGCGCTGAGCGGCGAGCTGGTGAACGAGGTGACCTATACCTGCCAGCAATTTCACGGCGGCATGGGATACATGCGCGAAAGCGCGATCGAGCGGCTGGTGCGCGATGCGCGCGTGCTTGCGATCGGCGGCGGTGCCACCGAAGTGATGCTGGAAGAAGTGGCCAAGCGATGGGAGCCAGCTTGAGACTCGCTCGCCTTGTTGGCATGGCGGCGTTTGCAGCATTCTGCAGCGAGACGCACGCTTTCGAATCGATGACGGTGCCGGGCGATCCACCGTTGCAGGTGCAATGGCAACCTGTATCGCAAAGCGGTCCGCGCCCCGCGATCATTGCGCTTCACGGCTGCGGCGGCTTGTACAACAGCCGCCGTCAACTCGACGACCGCTACGTTTCGTACGCCGAGCGCTGGAATGCGGCCGGCTGGCACGTTGTCGCGCCGGACAGCTTCGGCTCACGCGGCTCGGGTTCCATCTGCAGCCAACGGGCCGAAGAGCGCACGATCAAGGTGGCTCAACGCCGGGACGATGTGCTGCGCACCGCGGCATGGCTGATGGCGCGCAACGACGTAGATCCTCGCCGCGTCGCCGTGGTCGGTTGGTCGCACGGTGCGACGACCGCGCTCGAGGTGCTCGACCGCACGTTATGGCGGCAGCCACCGGCTGCGATCGTGACGTACTACCCAGGATGCACTTCGTGGCAACGGCGTCCACTGGTCGAACTTGCCGCGCCGTTGCTAATGATGCTCGGCGAAGCCGACGACTGGACGCCACCCGCGCCGTGCAAGGATCTGGCGGACCGCGTTCAAGCCAGGTATCCGGACACGGTGACGCTACGCGCGTACGCTGACGCGTATCACGGCTTCGACAGCCGCTTTCCGGTTCGCTTTCGCGCCGAGATTCCGTCAGGGGTCGATCAGCGCGGTGTGCATGTCGGCGGCAACCCAGCAGCGCGCGCAGCATCGCTCACCGAACTTGACCAATTTCTGGCCAGCCACCTGCAACAACCATGAACTTCACAACGCTGCAAGTCGACTTCAATCATCGCGTGGCGCTGGTCTGGTTGGCGCGGGAGGACGTGCGCAACGCGTTTAACGAGACTTCGATCGCAGAACTGACGCAGGCCTTCACGGAACTGGGCGAGAACGACGAAGTGCGTGCGATCGTGCTCGCGGCCAAAGGCCCGGCGTTTTGTGCCGGCGCAGATCTGGCGTGGATGAAGCGAATGGCCGAGTATTCCGATGAGGAGAATCGGACGGATGCGCTGCGGCTGGCGACCATGCTGCGCACGATCTACGAGTGCCCGAAGCCGGTGATCGCACGCGTGCAGGGAGACGCCTATGCCGGCGGGGTCGGCCTGGTCGCGGCGTGCGACATTGCGGTGGCATCGCTCGAAGCAACGTTTTGTCTGTCCGAAACCCGGCTCGGTCTGATTCCAGCAACCATTGGCCCGTACGTGTTGCGCGCGATGCATCCGAACATCGCACGCCGCTACTTCCTGACGGCCGAGAAATTCACCGCGGCCGAAGCGTTTCGCATTGGCCTCGCTCACGAGATCGCGACGCCCGAGGAACTCGACGGCAAGATCAACGAGATTCTGGGAGCGCTGATGCTGACCAGCCAGAGCGCCGTGGTCGAAGCAAAGCGATTGGTGCGTGATCTGACCGCGCGCCCGATCGACGATCGCCTGATCGCAGACACTGCGCAGCGCATCGCCGACATTCGAGCCAGCGATGATGGCCGCGAAGGCGTGCGCTCTTTTCTGGACAAGCGCAAGCCCCGCTGGGTGGTCGATTACGAGGAAACGGTCGCCGCCAACGACGATTAGCCTCGATGCACACGTTCGAGATTCCGCAGTTGATCGCTCTGGCCACGGTGCTGGGCTTTGCGAGCGGAATTCGCCTGTACGCGGTGCTGCTGATCGTTGGACTCGTCGGTTACGCCGGGTGGGTCGACTTTCCGGGAGGGCTGGCGGTTCTGCAGCACCCTTGGGTTTTGGGCGCGGCCGGTGCGATGTTCGTGGTCGAGTTTGTTGCAGACAAGATTCCCGGCGTCGACAGCGTGTGGGACGCGATTCAAACATTCATCCGGATTCCGGCCGGCGCGGCCCTGGCCGCTGGTGTCTTCGGCGGCATGGACAACGCGGCGTGGACGACAGTTGCGGCCATCGTCGGCGGATCGCTGGCCGCAACCAGCCATTTCACGAAGGCGGGAACGCGTGCCGCGGCCAACACATCGCCCGAGCCGTTTTCAAACATCGGTTTATCGGTCGTCGAGGACGTCGGTGTCGCTGGGTTGATGTGGCTGCTGCTCAGTTATCCGCTGGTGGCGCTGGGTTTCGTCGTTGGACTGCTGGTGCTGGCGATCTGGCTGCTGCCAAAACTCTTTCGCTTCATTGCGCGCGTTGTGCGAACGCTGTTCTCAGCTTTACCCAGACCCCATGTTCAACAAGATACTCATCGCTAATCGCGGTGAAATTGCCTGTCGCGTGATAACCACCGCGCGCCGGATGGGCATTCGTACTGTCGCTGTTTATTCGGATGCCGACGCGGCCAGCCGTCACGTTGCGATGGCCGATGAAGCAGTGCGGATCGGGCCTGCGGCTGCAAGCGAAAGCTACCTGCGCATCGACCGAATCATCGCAGCGGTCCAAGCGACCTCGGCCGAGGCGGTGCATCCCGGCTACGGCTTCCTGTCCGAAAACGAGTCGTTCGCGCAGGCCTTGCACAGGATGAAGGTCGTTTTCATCGGGCCGCCAGCCTCGGCGATTCGGGCGATGGGCAGCAAGATCGAAGCCAAGAAGTTGATGGAGCGCGCCGAAGTCCCATTAGTTCCGGGCTATCACGGTGACCATCAGCAGCCGGAAAAGCTGCTCGCTGAAGCCGACCGGATCGGCTATCCGGTGCTGATCAAAGCCGCGGCGGGCGGAGGCGGCAAGGGCATGCGCATCGTAACTCGGCACGCAGACTTTCTCGCCGCGCTTGCCTCGTGCCAGCGCGAAGCGAAAGCGTCGTTCGACGACGAGCACGTGCTGATCGAAAAATATGTCGAGCGTCCGCGGCATATCGAGATCCAGGTGTTTGCCGACACCCACGGCAACACGGTGCATCTGTTCGAGCGCGATTGTTCGGTTCAGCGCCGACATCAGAAGATCATCGAGGAAGCGCCCGCACCCGGCATGACGCCCGAGCGCCGGCGCGCGATGGGCGAAACAGCGGTGGCCGCAGCGAAGGCCGTCGGCTACGAGGGGGCCGGCACCGTGGAGTTCATTGCCGATCCGAGCGGCCAGTTCTTCTTCATGGAAATGAACACGCGGCTACAGGTCGAACATCCGACTACCGAAATGATCACTGGGCACGACCTGGTTGAATGGCAAATACGCGTGGCCGCCGGAGAGCCATTGCCTGTCCCGCAGGATCGGCTGGCGATTCGCGGGCACTCATTCGAGGCGCGCATTTACGCTGAAAATCCCGACAACGGATTTCTGCCGGCAACGGGCCGGCTGTTGCATCTGGCGCAACCAAGCGCGGTCGAATTCCGGCGCAACTTTGACGACAACGGCTTCCATGATCCCGCGCCAGTGCGGATCGACAGCGGCGTTCGGCAGGCAGATTCGATCACGCCGTACTACGATCCGATGATCGCCAAGCTGATCGTGTGGGGTGAAGACCGCGAGCATGCGCTGGCGCGGCTGCGCTCGGCACTCGACGATTTTCATATCGTCGGCGTCGCGAACAACGTGGATTTTCTGTCGCGGCTGGTTGCCAACCCTGCGTTTGCGAACGGTGACGTTCACACCGGATTGATCGAGCAGGAGCGCGAGCGCCTTTTTCCCCACGCCGCCGGCGACTCGCCGGTATCGAACGAGCTGCTTGCATTCGCATGCGCGCGCATCCTGATCGACGAGGCTCGCGCCGTCACCGCCGACCCCTGGAGCGCCACGCATGGGTGGCGTTTGAACACAACGTACCGTCGTGCGGTCAACCTGCAATCGCAGTCGCGTGTTCATCTGGTGCAGCTTGAATACGCGCGCGACGGTTTCATCCTCCACTATCAAGACTCCGACTGCACGCTGACGATCCTCGGCGCCGACGGCTCGCGTACATCGATACGCTTTGGTGACCGCACGCTGAACGCCGACGTCGTTCGCACCGAAGACGAGCTGCACATTTTCTGCAACGGCCGATATCGGATGCTCGAGCTGGTCGACCCGATAGCGCAAGGGGCGAGCGATGAGTCCGACGCCGGTGGGTTGACGGCGCCGATGCCTGGCAAGTTGATCGCGATTGCCGTCGCGCCCGGCGCACGAGTCGAGCGCGGCACGCCGATACTGGTGATGGAAGCGATGAAAATGGAGCATACGATCGTCGCACCGCGTGCCGGGGAAGTCGTCGAGATCCTGTATGCGGTCGGCGATCAGGTTGCAGAGGGAGCCGAGCTGGTGCGTTTTTCCGCGATAGTCGAAGCGAAGCCGCTGAAGGCCTGAAGGCGCGCCGCGCCGGCGCTAACATTAAACAGAGTCGTTCCGGAGTCTTCGATGCCCACCCTCCCACAGCGCGTACGGATTGTCGACGTTGGTCCCCGCGACGGACTGCAGAACGAAAAACAGATGATCCCGGCCGAGGTCAAGGTCCAGCTTGTCGATCGCCTCACCGATGCCGGCTTTGCCAGCATCGAGGTGACTTCCTTTGTGTCGCCCAAGTGGGTGCCACAGATGGGCGATGCGGCGGAGGTGATGAGGCGCATCCGGCGCAAGCCCGGAGTCGTCTACTCGGTGTTGGTGCCCAACGCACAGGGATACCAACAAGCCACGGCATCCGACCGCGCGCTCTGGCCCGACGAGATTGTTGTGTTCGCCGCTGCGAGCGAAGCGTTTTCGCAGAAAAATATCAACTGCTCGATCGATGAATCGATCGAGCGCTTTCGCGCGGTCACCGCTCAGGCTCAGCAGCACGGTATCCACATTCGCGGTGCGATTTCTTGTGCGCTCGGCTGCCCTTATCAGGGCACGGTCGAGCCCGATGCGGTCGCACATGTGGCGCGTCGCATGAAGGAAATCGGCGTGCAGCACGTTGGCGTTGCCGACACGATCGGGACCGGCACGCCCGAGCAGACCCAGCGGGTGATGAACGCAGTTCTCAAGGTCTATGACCTCGAAGCTGTTAGCGGACATTTCCACGACACGTACGGCATGGCTACCGCCAATGTGTACGCATGCCTTGAGCTCGGTATTTCGACCTTCGACAGCAGCATCGCCGGCCTCGGCGGGTGCCCGTATGCAAAGGGTGCAACGGGCAATGTTGCAACCGAAGATGTGCTTTATCTGCTGAACGGGCTCGGCATCGAAACCGGCATCGATTTTGCGAAAACGGTCGCGACGGGTCAGTGGATCAGCGGCATTCTTGATCGAAAGGCGCATTCGCGCGCCGGCAACGCGGTTACCGCAAGACTGGCGGCATAGCATCGGTGCACGTATTCGCATGTCGCCCGATCTAAAGCCGGGCATTCAGTTTGAGCTCGACTACACCGTTCCTGACAACAAGACGGTGCCACACCTGTACCCCGAGTGGGCCGAGTTCCGGCAGATGCCCGAGGTGTTTGCCACTGGGTTCCTGATCGGATTGATGGAGGGCGTTTGTCAACTCTCGATCATGCCGTTTCTCGACTGGCCGCGCGAACAGTCGGTCGGCACGCACGTCGAGTTCTCGCACCTTGCTGCGACACCGCCGGGGTTTACCATACGCGTTCGTTGCGAGGTGATCGGCGTCGAGGGCCGCAACATCACATTTCGCGCCAGTGCGCACGACGGCCATGACCTGATTTCCGAAGGAACGCATCGGCGCACGATCATCGACGCTGCGCGCTTTCACCAGAAGTTGCAGGCGAAACGAAGCGCGGTCCTTTGAATTCACGTTCGCCACCGAATCAGCCGGCAGACGTTCCATCGCCCTGCGTTTCGGTGTGCACGATGGACGCAACGACCGGCTTATGCGTAGGGTGCGATCGCACGATCGCCGAGATCGCGCACTGGTCGCAGATGACCGATTCTGAAAAGACCACGGTTTGGGCTCGGATCGCGAAGCGCCGGCAGCGGACGTGATGCCACAAGCAAGCCTGCCGCCGACCATACGAGTGCTCGAACGCGGGTGGGTCTCTTCGAATAACGTCTTGCTGTTCGATGATGCGAGGTCGGCGACGCCGGTCGACTCGGGCTGTGTCGCGAGCACTTCAGGGGCAGGCGTTATGCAGAGATCATCGACCAGCGTTTTTTCCAGTTACCGTTCGAGGCGTTCATCCGGCGCATGGTCGATGATCTCGACACCGGTGGCGCGCTCGCGCAACGCGACCAGACCGTCGTCAACCTCAACTAGCAAGTCAGTCTGCTCAGGTCAACACCGCCATGGCAACCAGCGCCAGGGAAACAAACCCCAGCACACCTGCCAGCAAATTCAGATCATCGCCCGCTTCCGAACTCACGCTGCAATCGTCTCTCATGGGGTGCCTCCCGCTACTCGTAACTGAACATCGGCGCGCCAGAGCGAGCGTTGATCGTCCTGATGGACGAGACTCATAGCAGGATCGGCTAATCAAAAGACCATCGTGCGCGTTTGGCCGCACATTGTCTCGACAATGACCGTGGCCGCGCCCGCGTGGCCATCGCACTCGGCGATCAGCGTTTCGTTGCGCGCGTGTTCTTGCATTGCCATGGCGCACGCAAACAGGCGCACGCCGGACGCTTTGACTTCGCGAATGAAGTCGCCAATGGTCTTGGTGTGATCGGCATCGGTATAGGCGGCTTCGGCCACACCGGGTACCAGCCAGCGCACAGCCGCTGACGTGAAATGCAACTCGACGTCGACGTCGAGCGCACGCGCAGCCAGCGCGTAGACGAACGGAGCCGCTGCGAGTATCGGCCGGTCGGGCCCGGCGGACCAGACGACAATCACGAGCCTGGAGGCGTCCGCACTCACTCAGTAGCCTCGATTCGGATCGATGTCGAAATCTTCGGTATAAAAATCGTCGATCGGCGGCACCAGCTTCTGCGCCAATCGCGGCTGCAACCACTCCCGATAAGCGGCCAAGTCCATCAACGCCGCGCGTTCGTTTACAAGATTAGTCGGCTCGATACGGAATAGCCAACCCGAAGCGTACGGATCGGCAATGATCAGGTGAATATTGTCGACAGCAGACGAATTCGTCTCGATGATCCGGCACGACAGCGGCGCGTGGATGGCCACCGCAGTCTTGCCGGTTTCCATCACGCCCAGCGACCGGTCGCGCTCGATTTCGCTACCGACGGGGCGCGGCGTAAACAGCATGAACTGGCCGTGCGCCGACACCAAATGCGTTGCACCGATGCGCGCCTGACGATCGTCGGCGTCGAAACGCACCCACATGTCCTGTTCGGGTGCGTACAAGACATCGGGCGCAAGTCTATCGAGCTCGTTGTTCAAAGGACCCCTCATGTGGCTGGGGGAACACGAGGGGCGCCAGCCCAGCCCCCTCGTTCTTCATTATGCGGCCGCCACGGCAAGCGCCGGCGCCGCCAGTACAACGCTGCACGTTGTACTGGCGGAAGAGTATGGGAGTCGAACCCACCAGAGATTGCTTGCAACCCCTACCAGATTTGAAGTCTGGCCGGCCCACCGGGACACGACACTCTTCCATGTTGATTGCGGTGCGAGTGTAAACAGCGACTTGCGCGGATTGTGTTGGGTCAGGTTCGCCATGGATTCGCGCGCCTGACCAGGTGTTCGTCGCGCACCCGGCGCATGTAGCCGACCCTGTCGAAGAATTCGAGAATCTGAATCGCAAGCTTGCGGCCGGTGGCGATCTGATCCCGGAACTCTGCAGCGCGCGCCGCGCCATGCTGCGCGGCGACACGACCCGCAATGTCTGCAAGCTCGGCGACCGCGGACGTCAAGAAAAAGTGATCGGGTGCAATTAGCGTCACATCACCGGTGCGGGCGACCGTCTTCAGTAGATTCCGGACTTCGATTTCGATGATGCCGGTATCACGTGCGATGTCGCGCACCCTCGGCGGCTCGAACTTGCGCTCATCGAGCAAAGGCTTGATCTGCTCCCAGCGCACGCGCTGATCCTTGCGCAGTTCTGCCGTGTGGGTCGGCAGCGCCAGAAACGCGCCGCGCCGCTGCAGCGAGTGCCGCTCGATCAGTTCATCAACGACAAGTCCAAAGACATCGATATCCAGCGCGGGCGCAACCATCCGGCGCAACTTCTGCTGCTCGACACCCGCCATCTCCGGCTCGCGCTGATGTGCGAGCCCGATGGTCGCCATGATGTCGTCGCGCAGGCGCTGCCAATGGGAAGGCGACAGCGCAACGCCGGCAGCGACATGCGCTCCGCTTGCATCGATCAGCAAGTTGATTTCGTCTTCACGCAGGTTCCACTTCGATGCAAGCTGCGCTAGCGGAACCGGCTCACGATCGAGCCACGCATGCAGCGCGTTGACCGGCGGCTTGTCACGCAGCGCTGCCAGCAACTCCAGCCGAGCTGGCGCTCGCCGCCCCCGTCGGACCGGCGCACCGATTGATGCCACGTCGAGCACCACGCCGCCGCCTAGAGTGCGCTGCGCCGACGCATCCCGAAGCACGAAGCGATCGCCGCGACACAGCGCAAGCGGGCGGTCGAGCGCGACCGATACGAGACGCGATTCGCCTGGCTCGATGCGCGTTGCATCCAGCACCGCAATGCGCGCCATCGCATCGGCGGTGCCGGCGTGCAAATGCACAGTGACCGGATTCGCAAGCGACTTCGCAACGCGCGGCGACAATGTCATCGTCGCATCGAAACGCTCGCAGACGTTCGCGAGCAGCGGAGCCTGCACCCACATGCCGCGCTCGACCTGCGCCTTTTCAATGCCGGCGAGATTCAGTGCGCAGCGTTGCCCCTCGAAGCCCGTTACGCTGGCTCGGTCCTGAGCATGAATCGAGCGCACGCGCGCGGTCATTGCCCCGTGCGAAGTCGGCCCGACACTGACCGACTCTCCCACCCGAATCGCACCCGTGTGCACCGTCCCGGTCACGACCGTGCCAACGCCCGCTAGCGTGAAGCACCGGTCGATCGCCATCCGAAAGTGGCCGCGGGCGGCCACGTGCGGTATACGAGCCGCAGCCTCGAGTAATTGCGCCTGCAGCGCAGCCACACCGTCTCCAGTCAGTGACGATACGGTGAACACCGGCCAGTTCATCGCTGAGGTATTGCGAACACGAGCAGCGATCTGGTGCCGTACTTCATCGACCCGCTCGATCGGCACGGCGTCGGTTTTGGTCAACGCAACCGCGCCGGCCTCAATTCCCAGTAGCAGGAGGATGTCGAGGTGCTCATCGGTTTGCGGCATGACGCCGTCGTCGGCGGCCACCACCAGCAAAGCGAAGTCAATGCCGGTGGCGCCCGCCAGCATCGTGTGCACAAAGCGTTCGTGTCCGGGAACGTCAACGAAGCCCAGCACGTCGTCGCCAACCGGTACGTACGCGTAGCCGAGTTCGATCGAGATGCCGCGCTTGATTTCTTCGGGCAAGCGATCGGTGTCGCGACCGGTCAGCCGCTTGACCAGCGAGGTCTTGCCATGATCGATATGGCCTGCGGTTCCGACGATCATCGCACCGTCAGCGCTTGGAGATTTCGCACAAACTCAGGCTCATCCCGCGGCCACAGGCAGCGCACGTCAAGCCATAGCGCACCGTCGGCGACGCGGCCGATCACGGGAACCGGCAATGCGCGCAGCTGCTGATGCAGCCGATCGATCGCGCGGCCGGGGGCTTTGCGCGCGCAGCTCACGACGATCGCGGCCGACGCTAAATGCTCTGCCGGCATGCTGCCCGATCCGATCTGACTGGCGCAGTCTTCGACTGTCACTTCGAATGCGGGCCTCATCGTGATTGCGACCATCTCCGCAATCCGATGGCACGCTTCCCGAACATCCGATTGCTTGCGCGCAAGCAAGGCGAGCGTCGGCAGCCTTTTCTCGAGCTGGTGCCCGCTCGCATAGATACGCAGTGTCGCCTCGAGTGCTGCCATCGTCAGCTTGGACACGCGCAGTGCACGCTTGAGTGGATCCTTCTTGATCCTTGCAATTGCATCGCGGCGTCCGACGATGAGCCCCGCTTGCGGGCCACCTAGCACCTTGTCGCCGGAAAATGTCACGACATCTGCGCCTGCTGCAATCGACTCCTGCGGCATGGGCTCGCGCGGCAGGCCGTGCGCTGTCAGATCGATCAAAGCCCCGGCGCCGAGGTCGACCATGTACGGCACTTTGTTCGCGTGCGCGATCTGTGCAAGGGTCGCGTCGTCAACCACTGCGGTGAATCCGGTGATCGCGTAGTTCGACCAGTGCGCCTTGACGATCAACCCGGTTCTTGCGCCGCATGCTTCTTCATAGTCGCGCGCGTGCGTACGGTTGGTGGTGCCAACCTCGATCAGCTTGCAGCCTGCCGCCTTCATGATGTCGGGCATTCGAAACGAACCGCCGATCTCGATCAATTCTCCGCGCGAAATGATCGCTTCCTTGCGCGACGCAAGCGCTTTCAGTGAAAGCAACACCGCCGCGGCGTTGTTGTTGACGACTGTCGCTGCTTCGGCGCCGGTCAGCTCACACAGGACATCTTCAACGATGCGGTCACGGTCGCCGCGCTCGCCGCTCGCGAGGTCGTATTCGAGCGCGGCGAAGTTGCGCATCGCTACGCCGACCGCGTCAATTGCTTCGTCTGCGAGCAGCGCACGACCGAGATTGGTGTGGATGACGGTGCCGCTCAGGTTAAACACGGGTCGCAGGTTGCAGGCGCGAAGCTCGGTGACGCGCTGCTGCGCTCGCTCGATCAGCGCCTCGCTCGCAGGTGCCGGGGCATCCGCAAGCATCGCCTCGCGGCACGCTTGCAGAACCTCTTGCACCGCCCGTTTGGTCAGCAACGCACCATGCTCGGCGACGGTTGCACGCAGCTGCGGCGTGTTAAGCAGGCGATCGACAGCAGGCAGCTGCGAAAGAGGGCTCGCCTTTGATTCGCTTGCCTCACCCGAACCGGGCAGAGTCAAGTCTGGCATCTAGCGCCTCACGTACTGCCAGGATGAAACAGCAAGTTTGGCCCCGAACGCGCGTACCCCTGCTCGTCGACCAGCAGATCGAGCGCAAGGGTCGCAAGATCATCGGCGGTCGGGTCGAGGTTCGGATCTTTCTCCTGATAGAAGATCTTCAGGTAGCTCTTGCACTCGTCGCAGGTCTCGGCGCGAGCCGCTGGCTCGGTCTGCGTCTCGCCTGCTGCCTGCAGGACCAGATATTTGACGCTCTTATCGGTATCGCATGAAGTGCACTGGATGCGCGACACGTTCCACTCGGTGGCGCACAGTGAACACACAAGGTAGCGCAAATTTGCCTGGTCGCCCCCGACGCGCAACACGCTTGCCACGGGCCGCGACGCGCACACCGGACAGATGCCGGGCACATCGCAGTGCTCGACCTCGGCGACATCGAGTGTCGCAGCAAGCCGGGTGAAATAGGTTTGGAGTGCAGCGCCGACAAAAGGCACCATCGCAGCCTCGTCGTCGAGCGAAGTGCCCGCAAGGACGCGATCGGCGAACGCTTCGTGGGCCACCGCATCGAGCGCCTGCAGCGTGGCCAATACGGGCAGTACGCCATTGGTGCTGTGCGAGCGCACATCATCGATGATGTCGGCGAGATCCGCGCGCCAATCGGCCGAACGCTGATGCGATTGCGCCGACAGCGGCGGCATGCCGTAATCGCGACTTGCGGCAAGCGCAGTGTCGGATACAGAAGGCGCCGCGCGTGCCGCAAGAGCGTGCTGCTGGGCCAGCGCCACCTTCGCCAGCAGCTGCAGATAGCCCGCCATCGCATTGCCCGCTGCGACCCGTTCGAAGCGCGCGGCACGGTCGGCGAACAGGTCGGCCCGATTCGGCAACACGACGCGCGCAATCTTGCGAACGCGGTCGAGGCTGCCGTCGGTGATGATCGGAGTTGCCATGGCGAAGAAGTGCGGCAGGCACGGCCTGCCGCCTGCTGATTCGACAGTCTACTTGCGGCCGCTCACCCTGCGGTACCAGAGCGGATGGTGATGCCGTGCCCATCCCGACGATACGGTGCCGCGAGTCATCGCGCGTAACGACCCGACAACCCAGAAAACGCCGGCGTAGACGTGCGCAATGATCCCGAGAATTAGTATGAACGCGCACAGGGCGTGCACGACGACCGCGATGCGAACGACGTTGATGTGGAACGCCTCGGCGAAATACGGCCGCCACATGATGATTCCGGATATCACCAGCAACGTCATCGTCGCCACCATGACCCAGAACAGATACTTCTGCCCCGCGTTGTACTTGTCGATCTCGGGCAAATCGGCGTCACGGTTGCTGATCACATCACCGAGCCTCTTACCCCACTCGCGGTCATACGGTCTGATTTTGTTGTCGTCCCAATAGCGGAAAGCCATGATGGAAAACAGCACGAACATCAGCACTCCGAGGAACGGGTGAAGAATGCGCGCCCAGTTTCCGCCCCCCAGCAGCGCGCCTAGAAACCAGAACGCCGGGTGGAAGAACGCGAGTCCCGAGGCGGCGAGCAGAATGAACAGGAATGCAACGGCCCAGTGATTGAGTCGCTCGTCCGTGTCGTATCGCCGGACATCTCCATTTCTCATGACGACCGCCATCGGTCAGACCTCCCCATCGTGTCGTGTTCTGCGTGCATCGGAGTCCGCCACTTCCTCGACTTCTTTCGGCCCGCGCGTGATGAAGTGGAAGAACGCGCCTAAAGCGGCAATTCCGATTGCAAGCGCCATTAACGGTTTGGCAATGCCTTTCCACAGGCTGACCCACGGGCTGATCGTCGGATCCTTGGGCAGATTGTGGTACAGCCCCGGACGATCGGCGTGCTGCAGAACGTACATCACATGCGTGCCGCCGACTCCCTGCGGGTTGTACAACCCGGCCTGCTGATAACCGCGCTCATTCAGATCGCGCACCCGTTTTTCACCGCGCGCGACCATGTCGTCCTTGGATCCAAATTGCAGTGCCCCGGTCGGGCAGGTTTTCACACACGCCGGCGCCATTCCCACGCTGACGCGATCCGAGCACAACGAGCACTTATAAGCCTTGTTGTCCTTCTTGCTGATGCGCGGAATGTTGAACGGACAACCTGCAATGCAGTAACCACAGCCGATGCAGTTTTCGGAGATAAAGTCGACGATCCCGTTGGCGTACTTGACGATTGCACCGGGCGCCGGACAGGCTTTCAGGCACCCGGGATCCTCGCAGTGCATGCAGCCGTCCTTGCGGATCAGCCACTCCATCGAGCCGTCGTCGCGCGAAACTTCTGAAAAGCGCATCACGGTCCACGACTGATCGGTCAGATCGATCGGGTTGTCGTACACGCCCACATTGGTGCCGATGTCGTCGCGCAAATCGTTCCACTGCATGCAGGCGACCTGACACGCCTTGCAACCAATGCACTTGGAGATGTCGATCAGCTTGGCGACTTCCTGCTCGGCAATGCGTACCTGCGGTGTGGCCGTTGTGGTCGCCGACCGTTTCTGGATATCAAGTGATTGCATAGATGGCATGGTTTCCTCCTACGCTTTCTCGATATTGACCAGAAATGACTTGAATTCCGGCGTCTGCGAATTGGCGTCGGCGACATACGGCGTCAAAGTGTTGGCCAGAAATCCATTCTTGGCGATGCCGACGAAGCCCCAGTGAATCGGGATCCCGACGGTGAACACGTCCTGGCCATTGCAATTGAGCTCGGAGATGCGTCTACTGACAACCGCCTTGGCTTGTATTTCGCCCCGGTTGCTGCGCACCCTGACGCGGTCGCCGTTGACGATGCCCTTCGCCTTCGCGAGCTTTTCTCCGATCTCGACAAATTGTGCCGGCTGAACGATCGCGTTGGACTCGACGTTCTTGGTCCAGAAGTGCATGTGCTCGGTCAGGCGATAGGTAGTCGCCGCGTACGGGAACTGATCGGCCTTGCCGAACGACTCGAGATCACCCTTGAAAACCCGCGCGGCTGGATTGCTCACTACCTTCGGATGCAGCGGGTTGGTGCCGATCGGCGTCTCAAAGGGCTCGTAATGCTCGGGGAACGGACCTTCGTTCAATGCCGGCGCAAACAAACGTGCCACACCTTCGTTGGTCATGATGAACGGGCCCGCGCCGCTGTCGGGCCCGAGCGTCGGCGCGATGTCGGGCACATCGATGCCGACCCAGCGCGTGCCGTCCCAGCGAATACCGCCACGCTTTGGGTCCCACGGCTTGCCGCTCGGATCTGCGCCCGCGCGGTTGTACAGAACACGGCGGTTGGCCGGCCACGAATATCCCCACAACAAATTGTTGCCGAGGTTGCCCGGATCGTTCGAGTCACGCCGCGCGGTCAGATTGCCGGCCTGCGACCACGCACCGCAGTACAGCCAGTTGCCGCATGCGGTCGAGCCGTCGTCCTGCAGCATGCCGAATCCTGCCAGCTGTTCGCCGGCCTTGGCCAATGTCTTGGTCTTGTCTTTCGGATCGACCACATCGGTCAACGCGCGCCCGCTGATTTCGCGCAGAACTTCCTCGCCACTTGGCACATTCGGATTGGAATAGCTCCACGTCAACTTCATGATCGCATCGGGAAACTTGCCGCCGTCCTTGGCGTACATTTCGCGCAGCTTCATGAACAGGCTTCCAATGATTTCGCGATCGATCTTCGCTTCGCCCGGAGGCGCGGCCGCCGCCCAGTGCCATTGAGCGACGCGACCCGAGCTGGTGAACGACCCTGCTTCTTCGGCGATGCAGTTGGCTGGCAGCATGATCACTTCGGTCTTGATGTCTTCCGGCTTGACGTTGTTTGATTCGCCGTAGTTTTTCCAGAACTCGCCGGTTTCGGTGCGCAGCGGATCGATGATCACCAGATACTTGAGCTTCGACAAAGCCGCCGTCAGCTTTTTCTTGTTCGGCAAAGCCGCCAAAGGATTCATGCCCTGCGTGATGAAGCCGTTGACTCGACCCTGATACATCCGCTCGAAAATGGCGAGGACGTCGTATGCCCCGTCGCGCTTCGGCAACAGGTCGTACGCGTAATCATTTTCCGCGGTAGCGTTATCGCCATACCACGCCTTCTGCAGGCTGACGTGCCACTTGGAAAAGTTCTGCGCATAGTTCATCTGATTCGGCCGCAGCGGTTTCGGCGTGCGCGCGGCGTTGTACTTCTCGCGTGTGTCGTCCGCGTCGGTCGGCGCCGACAAGTACCCGGGCAGCACTTCGGAGTACGCGCACATGTCGGTGATGCCCTGCACGTTCGCGTGTCCGCGCAGCGCGTTGACGCCTCCGCCCGACCTTCCCATGTTTCCGAGCAGCAGCTGGATCATGGCCATCGTGCGGATGTTCTGCGAGCCCACCGAGTGCTGCGTCCAGCCCAGCGCATACAGAATCGTCATCACACGGCCGGGCACCGCCGTTGATCCGATCAGCTCGCACACCTGCTGAAACTTGTCCTTCGGTGTGCCACAGATGTTGTTTACGACATCGGGGGAGTAGCGTGAAAAGTGCGTTTTCATCAGCTGATACACGCAGCGCGGATTCTCCATCGACTCGTCGACCATCGCGTAGCCGTCCGGTCCGATCTGGTAGCCCCAGCTCGATTTTTCGTACGTGCGCTTTTCCGCGTCGTAGCCGCTGAAATATCCGTCGTTGAACGCGAACTCGTCCTTGATCAGGAACGTGGCGTTGGTGTAAGCCTTGACGTATTCCTGATGGATCTTGTTGTTCGATAGCAAATAGTTGATCACGCCGCCGAGGAACGCAATGTCGGTTCCGGTTCTGATCGGCGCGTACACATCGGCGATCGCGGCCGAGCGCGTAAAGCGCGGATCCACGACGATCAGCTTTGCTTTGCGGTACTCGAGCGCTTCGGTCACCCACTTGAAACCACAGGGGTGGGCTTCGGCGGCGTTGCCGCCCATGATGATTGCGAGGTCAGTGTTCTTGATGTCCACCCAGTGGTTGGTCATCGCACCTCTGCCAAATGTCGGGCCCAGACTGGACACCGTTGGCGCGTGTCAAACCCTCGCTTGGGTATCGAGCGCGACCATCCC
>JBDUCU010000058.1:0-17755 GCA_040003315.1 Burkholderiaceae bacterium
AGGGTTGAGCTATGAGGAAATTGCCGAGTCGATGCAGTGTCCAATCTGCACGGTGCGGTCGCGTATCTTTCGAGCGCGCGAAGCGATTGCGCTTGAATTAAGGCCGATACTAGACATCGCAAAAGACAGGCGTTGGTAAATGACGAGCGTGGGTGCAGCATGATGAAGCCAGACGAAATGAACACGATCTTGGTTATGACTGAGCGGGTCTCCGCGCTAATCGATGGGGAGCTCGATCCAGGCGAGTTCGAGGCAGTTGTTGTGCGGTTGTGCGGCGATCCGGATTTGCTGCGCGAGTGGCATGAACTGCATCGCGCCGGTGACGCGTTGCGCTCGCACGAGGTGGCTGCGTGCGACGCCCAGGGTTTCTGCGCGCGCGTCAGTGCCGCCCTTGCGTCCGAGCCAACCGTACTTGCACCCCGTGCCGAGGGCGCTTCTAGAGTACGGCGTTATTGGGTGCCTGGATTGGCCGTCGCGGCGTCGATGGCGGCAGTCGGATTCGTTGCGGTGCCTTTGCTGCGCGCACCCGAATCGGTCCCTGTGGCGCGATCGATCCAACCGGTTCTCGAAGCTTCCGCGATCGACGTCGCTTCGCAGAAGGCGTTACCGACGATTGCGAACGCGCGTGAGCTCAGCCCGTCATTCAATCCATATCTGGCTGCGCATCACGAGTTGATCGGCAATTCCGTCGTGCCGCGCGCGGTGTATCTGCGTTCGAGCGACGAGCGTTGATCGTGTTTGCTGTTGCAAGCCATGCCTTCACCGGGGTCTCGGCGGGCCGCACACGCAGCGTTGCAGCCGCGCTGGTCGTAGCGTCAGGCGCATTGCTCGGTGGTGGCGCGCACGCGCAGGAGCTGCGCGCGCGCACCGACGTACAGTGGATCCAGGCCGTTCGTCAGGCGGCGCAACGAGTCAACTATCAAGGCACTGTTGTTTACCAGGCGGGGGGCGCGATGCGTTCGTCGCGCGTGACCCATCTGTTCGACGGCCTGTATTCGCATGAACGCATCCAGACGCTCGATGGCAAGCCGCGCGAGTACATTCGGCGCCGTTCTGAAGCAAACGATGAGGTGCAGTGCCTGATTCCGGAAACGCGGCGCATCGTAATCGAGCAACGCAAGGTCGAGGAATCGTTTCCTGGTTTTTCCAACGCATCGCCCGAGGAGATACTTGAGCGCTATACGCTGAGGCTCGGTGACGTTGAACGGGTGGCGGGCATCGAGTGCCAGATGTTGACGCTTGAGCCGAAGGACACTGCGCGCTACGGATATCGCTTGTGGGTGGATCGCGTGAGCGGCTTGTTGTTAAGAGCGCAGACGCTCAACGAGAAGCGCGAAGTGATCGAACAGGTCGCCTTTTCCGATGTTCGGATCGGGGAGCGCATCGATCGCGCAAAGTTGCGGCCGTCGTGGTCGACCGAGGGCTGGTCGGTGGAGCGGCATGATCATCGCAAGGTCGATCTGGCCGAGCACGGATGGGTCGTTCCGGCACCTATGGGTTTTCGCAAGACACGCGAGGTGGCGCGTCGCATTGGCGCGTCTGAAGCGATGCAGACCGTATTTTCAGACGGGCTGGCGACCGTTTCGGTGTTTATCGAGCCGCATTCGCTGCTGGCGGCGTCCGCGCCGGCGGTCGATGCGCTGCAGATACACGGCCCGACGTCGGCTTACTCGCGCAGGGTCGGCGACTCGCTGGTGACCGTGGTGGGTGAAGTTCCGCCCTCGACGGTGCGTGCGGTCGCAGGGTCGGTGGAATTTCTAGGCGCGCGATAGGCGCGCGCCAAGCGTTTTACTACTGAGGAAGAAGAATGATTCGCAAGTTTGCGGTTGCAGTTTTTGTGCTGGTGATGGGCGCGTTGGCCGTCACGTCATCACAGCACTTCACACAGAGCGTGGCGGCACAGCCTACGGTCGGATCGACACCGACGCAGGTATTGCCTGATTTTGCCGATCTCGCGGAGCGCGTCGGCCCGGCGGTGGTCGGCGTTCGCACAACCGCACGCGCAGGGTCGGGGCAAGGCACCTTGCCGTTTCCGGATATCGATGAAAACGATCCAATGTACGAGTTTTTCCGTCGTTTCTTCCCGAATCCACCGCAGCAACCGCAACCTCGCCAGGGTCCTCAACAGCCTGCTCCGCGGCGTGACGTTCCCCGCGGGCTCGGCTCAGGATTCATTCTGTCGTCTGATGGATACGTGATGACCAATGCGCACGTCGTGCGCGGTGCCGATGATATTGTCGTCTCGACGACCGACCGCCGCGAGTTCAAGGCCAAGCTGGTGGGCGCGGATACGCGCACCGACGTTGCGCTGCTAAAAATCGACGCGACGGGCCTGCCGGCGGTGCGCGTCGGCGATCCGAACAAGTTGCGGGTCGGCGAATGGGTGATTGCGATCGGATCTCCGTTCGGCCTCGAAAACACGGTGACCGCCGGAATCGTCAGCGCCAAGTCGCGCGACACCGGAGACTTTTTGCCGTTCATCCAGACTGACGTTGCGGTCAACCCTGGTAACTCGGGCGGCCCGCTGATCAATATGCGTGGCGAGGTGGTCGGGATCAATTCGCAGATCTTCACGACGTCCGGCGCATTCAACGGAATCTCGTTTGCAATCCCGATCGACGAAGCGAACAACGTGCAACAGCAGTTACGCACGTCGGGCCGTGTGATTCGCGGGCGCATCGGCGTGGGTATTGAAGCCGTGTCGCGCGAAGTCGCTGCGGCGATCGGACTGGCGAAGCCGCAAGGCGCGCTAGTCACCTCGGTCGACAAGGAAGGGCCGGCACGGAAGGCGGGCGTCGAGGCGGGCGACGTCATCGTGAAGTTCGACAACCGGCCGATCGAGCGCGCCAGCGATCTGCCCCGCATCGTCGGATCGACCAAACCAGGCTCCGCAGTCAACATGACCGTGTTTCGCAGGGGAGCTCAGAAGGATTTGCCGATTACCGTGGTTGAGTTGCCCGCGGAGCAGGTCGCTAGCGCGCGCGGACAAGAAGGGCCGAAGCCGGGCGCAGTGGCGAACGTACTCGGTCTATCGGTATCCGATATCCCCGCTGATCGATTGAAGGAGCTCGGATTGCGTGGCGGTGTGCTCGTCGAAGGCGCCGATGGGCTGGCGGCTGGTTCGGGTGTGCGTGCGGGCGACCTGATTCTGCAGCTGAACAGTGTCGATGTTCAGAACACGCGCCAATTCAACGAGGCTGTCGCCAAGCTCGACCCCAAGCGCGATGTGGCGGTGCTTGTGAGGCGCGGCGATGCCACCCGGTTCGTGATTATTCGTCGCTAGGTCTGATATTCGTTGTCAGTTTGGCGCATAGGGAACACTGCGGCGCGGTAAAATCCGCGCCCAATACCGAGGGGGTGCCTTGACGGTCACCCCCTTTTTCTTTGCCTCTCCTGCCGACTGCATGCAGCACATTCGCAACTTTTCGATCATCGCCCACATCGATCACGGCAAGTCGACCCTGGCCGACCGCCTGATTCAGCGTTGCGGCGGCTTGAGCGATCGCGAGATGGAGGCTCAGGTGCTGGATTCGATGGACCTCGAGCGCGAGCGCGGTATCACGATCAAGGCGCAGACCGCCGCGCTCGAGTACACGGCAGCCGATGGCGGCACGTATAACCTCAACCTGATCGACACACCTGGACATGTCGATTTCTCATACGAGGTAAGCCGCTCGCTGTCGGCGTGCGAAGGCGCATTACTCGTCGTCGACGCAACGCAAGGCGTCGAAGCACAGACGGTTGCCAACTGTTATACAGCGCTCGAGCTCGGCGTCGAAGTGCTGCCGGTGCTCAACAAAATGGATCTCGCATCGGCGAATCCTGATGCAGCCGCTGCGGAGATCGAGGATGTGATCGGCCTCGATGCGAGTGACGCGATCCGCGCGAGCGCCAAGACCGGCGAAGGAATCGAAGAGATTCTTGAGCGCATCATCGACCGCGTGCCGCCGCCGAAGGGCGATGCAGATGCACCGCTGCAGGCGCTCATTATCGACTCGTGGTTCGACAACTATGTCGGCGTAGTGGTGCTGGTGCGCGTATTCAACGGTGTGCTGAAGCCGCGCGACAAGATTCTGCTGATGGCGAGCGGCGCCGTCCATATGGTCGAGCAGGTCGGAGTGTTCACGCCGAAATCGCGTGCGCGCGATCAGTTGTCGGCCGGCTCGGTCGGCTTTGTAATTGCCGGCATCAAGGAGCTGCGCGATGCGCACGTGGGCGACACGATTACACATGTTGCGAAGCCTGCACGAGCGCCGCTACCCGGTTTCAACGAAGCGAAGCCGCAAGTGTTCGCTGGATTGTTTCCGGTGGAATCGAACCAGTATGAAGCGCTGCGCGATGCGCTGACGAAGCTGCAACTCAACGACTCTGCGCTGCACTTCGAGCCCGAAGTCTCGCAAGCGCTTGGGTTTGGTTTTCGCGCCGGATTTCTCGGCTTGCTGCATATGGATATCGTGCAGGAACGGCTCGAGCGCGAGTACGACATGCAGTTGATTACGACCGCCCCGTCCGTTGTGTACGAGGTCGTGTTGCGCGATGGAACGGTGATGTCGGTCGAGAACCCGTCGAAGTTACCCGATCCCGCGCGCATCGAGGAGATTCGCGAGCCGATCGTCAGCGTGACGATTTTCGTGCCGCAGGAACACGTCGGCTCCGTCATTACGCTGGCGACCGGCAAGCGCGGCATGCAGACGAACATGGCGTACCACGGCCGGCAGGTTCACCTCACTTACGACATGCCGCTGGCAGAGATCGTTCTTGACTTCTTCGACCGGCTCAAATCGGTGTCGCGTGGCTATGCTTCGATGGACTACGAGTTCAAGGAATACCGTTCCGCCGACGTCGTCAAGGTCGATATGCTGATCAACGGAGATCGGGTCGATGCCCTCGCAGCCATTGTTCACCGCGTCAATGCTCCGTACCGCGGCCGCGAGATCGCCGCCAAGATGCGCGAATTGATACCGCGCCAAATGTACGACGTTGCGATCCAGGCCGCGATCGGGGCGAATATCATCGCCCGCGAAAACGTCAAGGCGCTGCGCAAGAATGTGCTGGCCAAGTGCTACGGCGGCGACATTACGCGCAAGAAGAAGCTGCTCGAAAAACAAAAGGCAGGAAAGAAAAGGATGAAGCAGGTGGGGACGGTTGAAATACCGCAAGAGGCGTTTCTGGCGATCCTGCAGGTTGACGACAAGTAGACGGGCAAATGAACTTCGCACTGATTCTGTTCGTATTGACGGTTTTCACCGGCATCCTGTGGGTCGCTGACAAGCTGGTCTTCCGCAAGCAGCGTCGTGCCCGCGCGGCGCGTCTGCTGGCTGATTTTGACGCACGCAACCGGGCGGCGCTGGATCGACGCGAGCCGATTGTCGAGCAGGAACGCAAGAGCCTGGAGGACGGCACGGTGCGCCAGCCGGCCTGGCTCGAGTACACGGCAAGTTTTTTTCCGGTGATCCTGGCTGTGTTCCTGTTGCGCTCGTTCCTGTTTGAACCGTTTCGAATTCCATCGGGATCAATGGTTCCGACACTCGAAATCGGCGATCTGATACTCGTCAACAAGTACGAATACGGAATTCGCTTGCCGGTTATCAACAGAAAAGTGGTGGATCTCGGCCATCCGCAGCGCGGCGATGTGATGGTGTTTCGCTACCCGCTCAATCCTGCGCAGGACTACATCAAGCGGGTGGTCGGGCTGCCGGGCGACCGGATCGAGTACGTGAACAAGCAGTTGACGATCAATGGACAGCCAGTGCCGCTGCGCAAAGCCGAGCCGTACTACGACCCAGAGCGCATGCGCACCTATCCGCAGTTTGTCGAGCAGCTGGGCGATACTGAGCATCGCGTTATCGTCGATGAATCGGTGTCCGCCGGCATGGGTCGCGAGGCGCCGGGTAACACCCACCCAGGGGCTTGCCAATACAGTGGGAGCGGGGTGGTGTGCCAGGTGCCGCCGGGGCACTATTTCATGATGGGCGACAATCGGGATAACAGCGAGGACAGCCGATTCTGGGGATTCGTACCAGACGAAAACATTGTGGGTAGAGCCTTTTTCATATGGATGAATTTTGGCAATATGGGGCGGATCGGTAGCTTCCGGTGACTGGGGACGGTAGAACGTTGAAAATGCTGACAAAAATGACGATTAGGGTAGGTTTCGGAGCACTCCGCGTGCGGCAAACACCTGGCATGAGGCAGCAGCGGGGGATCAGTCTGATCGGTCTTTTCCTGGTCGGACTGATCGCGGTCGGATTGCTGGCCCTTGGGTTCAAGACCGTTCCGGCGATTGTCGAATACATCGCGATCGAGCGTGCGGTGCAAAAGATCAAGAACGAGGGCTCGACGGTCCGTGAGATCCAGGCAGCGTTCGAGCGCCATGCATTGATCGACGACATTACATCGATCAGCAGTCGCGATCTCGACATCACCAAGGAAGGCGACCGCGTCGTCATCAGTTACGCGTATGCAAAGAAAGTCCCGATCACCGACAACGTGGCGCTGGTCATCGATTTTTCTGGCACCACGCGCGACCGTAAGAGCAGGGATATTCCCCAGTGAGACACAGGGCCGAGGATGGAACTGACGGCGCTTGAAGAGCGCCTTGGCTATACATTCGTCCAGCGAGCGCTGATCGAGCAGGCTGTGACCCATCGCAGCCACGGTGCGGTGCATAACGAGCGGTTGGAGTTTCTGGGGGATGCGGTTCTGAATTGTTCCGTCGCCCAGCTACTGTTCGCAAAATACGCGCGCCTCGACGAAGGCGACCTTTCGCGGCTGCGGTCAAACTTGGTCAAGCAATCATCGCTTGCGGATATCGCCGAAAGACTGCAGGTGGCGGACTTTCTACGTCTTGGCGAAGGCGAGATGAAGAGCGGAGGCTTTCGCCGGCCGTCGATTCTGGCCGACACGATGGAGGCGATTTTCGGCGCGATTTTTATTGATCAAGGGTTTGAAGCGGCGCGCGGCGTGATCGGCAGGCTGTTCGAGCCTGTGCTGAAAACGGTCGATCCGAAAACCCTCGGCAAGGACAGCAAGACCTTATTACAGGAGTACCTGCAGGGTAAGCGGATTGCGCTGCCCGTTTATACCGTCGTCGAAACGCGGGGCGCCGCACACAACCAGGAGTTCGAAGTCGAGTGCTCGATTCCTAAGCTGGAAATCAGTGTGCGCGGCAGCGGACGCAGCCGCCGGGCAGCCGAACAATCGGCCGCCAAGCAGGCGTTTGAAAAGGCGCAGCATGCGATCGCTCAGCTCGGGCGACGCTCGCGCAAGAAAGTGACAGCTGTCGTTGCCGACGACATTGCATCGGCGACGCCCGACAGCAAGATGCCGGTGGATACTGCGGCGCAGACCGTCTAGTCGGTGGAAGCGTTGATGCCGCAGCCCGAAGGGGTCGCCCGCGTGCGACCCGTTGGCATGATCGCCATCATCGGCCGGCCCAATGTCGGAAAATCGACCCTGGTCAATGCACTGGTGGGCGAGCGTGTCAGCATCACCTCTCGCAAGCCGCAGACAACCCGCGATCGTGTGCTCGGGGTGCGGACCGACTCGCAAGCCCAGTACATCTTCGTCGATACGCCGGGTTTCCAGCGGAAGCACCGAACCGCCCTTAACCTTCGGATGAACGACGCGGTTACCGGCGCGCTGAAGGATGTCGATGCCGTGGTCCTGGTGATCGAATCAGGCGGCTGGACCGAAGCTGACGAGCAGGTGCTGCGCCTGCTGCCGACGGACGCGGTCAATGTGATCCTGGCAATCAACAAGTCTGATTTGCTGACCGAGCGCGAGCGGCTGCTGCCGCTAATGGCCGATTCGACGCGGCGTTACCCTTTTCGTGCGATCGTGCCAGTCAGCGCGGAAAAGTCGCGCCAACTCGATGATCTGCTGCAGGAGATCCGCCCGTTGTTGCCCGAAGGGATGCTGCTGTTCGATGAGGATCAGTACACCGATCGTAGCGCCCGTTTTCTGGCGGCGGAATCGGTGCGCGAGAAGGCGTATCGGCTGCTCGGAGACGAGCTTCCGTACGGGATCGCCGTGACGATCGACCGCTGGGACGAATCGCGTGCGACGACGCAGATCGCGGCCACGTTGGTGGTCGAGCGGGAAGCGCATCGTCCGATGGTGATTGGCCGCGACGGCGCCAAGCTGCGCGAAATCTCGCGGCTTGCGCGCGCTGACATCGAGCAAACGCTTGGCAGGCCGGTGTTTCTGGAAGTCTGGGTTCGAGTCAAGCGCGGATGGAGCGACGACGCGCGTGCGATGAAGAGTCTGGGTTATGGCTGAAGCTGTTCAACAGACCGCGAGGGATACGGCTGCGCCGACGGTGCCGGGCACTGCGGAAAGCGTCGGGCGGCCTTTCAAGCGCCGCGTCAGCGACTCGCGCATCGATCACCAGCCGGGATTCGTGCTGCATTCGTACCCTTGGCGTGAAACGAGCCTGATTGTCGAGATATTCACACGCGAGTTTGGCCGGATTGCCGCGGTCGCCCGAGGTGCGAAAAGACCGACCTCGCAGTTCCGCGGACTCTTGTCGCCGTTTAATCCGATTGCGCTGTCGTGGAGCGGGCGCAATGAGATCAAGACGATGGTGCGCGCCGAATGGCTGGGCGGCATGCAGCCACTGCGCGGGGATGCGCTGCTTGCAGCGTTTTACGCAAACGAGCTGCTGGTGCGATTGCTCGCGCGCGGCGATCCGCACGCAACGACATTCGGCAGCTATATTGAATTGCTGCAATCGCTGGGACAGCAGGCTCGGCACGACAGCGCGCTGCGCCGGTTCGAGCTCGACTTGCTGCAGGACATTGGCTACGAAGTGCCGCTTGCACGTTGTACGCAGGGAACTCCAATCGACGCCGGTGCCCGCTATGCGTTTTCCGGCGGCCACGGTGCGCGCCGGGTCGATAAGAGCGAAGCGAACGCGTCCGCCAGCTTCGATGGAGGCACTGTCAGCGGTCGAACGCTGATTGCCATGGCGGCGCGCGAGTTTGCCCATCCGCAAGTGGCCGCGGAAAGCAAAGTGCTACTGCGCCAGGTGATCCGTTTTCACCTCGACGGTAAGCCGCTCAATACCCGCCGCATCCTGCAGGATCTGAAGCAGTTGTAATCACGCGCGCTGATCGGGCCGAATGACTTTACTCAGCGTCAATCTGAACAAGATCGCCTTGATCCGAAACACGCGAGCCATCGGGATACCGAGCGTTACGCACGCCGCACGCATCGCGCTTGAGGCGGGTGCGGACGGCATCACCGTGCACCCGCGTCCGGACGGCCGTCACGTTCGCGGCCCCGACGTGGCCGAACTTGCGGCGCTGTTGCGCAACTGGCCGGCGGCCGAGTTCAACGTCGAAGGAAATCCTTTTCACGGCCTGATGGACTATGTGAAGCAAGTCCGGCCGCAACAATGCACATTCGTGCCGGATGAGACCGGCGCGTTTACATCGGATCACGGATGGAATTTGTCGGAGCAGGGTGACTTGCTGCAGCCGATGATCGAATCAGCGCAGTCGCTGGGCGTGCGGGTGAGCTTGTTCATGGATCCACTGCCCGAAGCGATGGAACGCGCTGCTGCGGTCGGCACCGACCGTGTCGAGGTGTACACCGAGCCCTACGCGCGAGCCTATGGAACTGCGACGCAAGCCGAGGTAGTTGGCCGCTACGCAGAAACCGCCCGTGCCGCACTGCGAGTCGGGCTTGGCGTCAATGCGGGACACGATTTGAATCGTGCAAACCTTGCCTTTTTTTTGGGCGAAGTGCCCGGGGTGCTGGAGGTGTCAATCGGACACGCGCTGATCTCCGACGCCATCGAGTTCGGGCTTGCGACGACAGTGCGCATGTATCAAGCCGAAATTCGCAAGGCGGGCGTGGCGCAGCGGCATCCATGATCTTTGGGGTCGGCGTCGACATCATCGAGATCGAGCGGATTGCTGCCAGTTACGAGCGCTTTGGCGAGCGCTTCGCGCTGCGCATTCTGGCCAAGCGTGAGTTCGAGAGTTTTCAGACGCGCAGCGCGCGATCGGCTGGACGCGGCCTCGCCTTCCTGTCGACACGCTTTGCCGCGAAGGAGGCGGTGGCCAAGGCGCTGGGGCTTGGCATGCGATCTCCGATGCGATGGCACGCGGTCGAAATTCTGAATGAGCCATCCGGTCGACCGCGGGTCACGGTTCATGGCGAGCTAAGGCGTTTCGTCGAGCACAATCGCTTGCAGCTGCATGTGTCACTGACCGACGAACGCAGGACCGCCGTCGCTTACGCGATTGCAGAGGTGGTGGAGTGACCGCTCTTGGGCCGATCGGCGTCGGCGTGAAGGGCGTGTCGCTTGACCCGGCCGACCGCGAGCGCCTGATGCACCCGCTGACGGGTCTGATAGTTCTGTTTGCATCGAACTACGAGTCGCCCGCGCAACTGATCGAACTGTGTGGCGAGATTCACGCGCTGCGAGATCCGCCGCTGATCATCGCAGTCGATCACGAAGGCGGACGCGTGCAGCGATTTCGGCAGGGTTTTACGCGGTTGCCGCCGATGCGCAGGCTCGGTGAGCTCTGGGATCGCGATGTATTGCTTGCGTGCCGCGTCGCTGCGTCGCTGGGCTATGTGATGGCAGCCGAGCTGCGCGCGCACGGTGTCGATCTGGCTTTCGCACCGGTGCTCGACGTCGATCACGGGCGCAGCTCGGTCATCGGTGATCGCGCATTGCATTCGGACCCGCGTGTCATCGCAATGCTGGCATCGCATCTGACGCATGGCCTGCTGCTTGCGGGGATGGCTAACTGTGGCAAGCATTTTCCGGGACACGGCTGGGCGGCCGCGGATTCACACACTGCACTGCCAGCCGACTCCCGTTGCCGCGCCGAAATCTTGGCGGATGCGGCCCCATATCAGTGGCTGGGTTCGACGCTGGCTGCGGTGATGCCGGCACACGTTGTCTACTCGGAGCTCGACGATCGACCCGCCGGCTTTTCGACGCGATGGATCGAACAGATCCTGCGGCGCGAATTGGGCTTCACCGGTGCGGTGTTCAGCGATGATTTGCTGATGGCCGGTGCGCGCGGTGGAGGCACCGTTGCGCAGCGCGCAGCAACCGCCCTTGAAGCCGGCTGCGACTTCGCCCTGATCTGCAACGACACAGCCGCGATGGACGAGGTCTTGAGCGCTGTCAGTTGGCGCCCTAGCGCCGACTTCGACGCCCGCTTGGAGCGCCTGATTCCTCGCGGGCCTGCGCCTTCGATGGTCGAGCTCGGCGATAGCGCGCTTTATCGCAGCGCGTTGGCCGACGTCGATCGAATTGACAGGACTTAAGTCGGTCAAAGCCGGTCAAGCGCGCTCGATGTAGCTCCCGTCGTCGGTATTGACGCGGATTTTTTCGCCCGGATTGACGAAAGGCGGGACTTGCACGCTGATGCCTGTTTCAAGCTCGGCCGGCTTGAAACTCGTGGTCGCAGTGGAGTTCTTGATACCCGGCTCAGTGTTGACCACCTCGAGGATGACGGTGGTGGGCAGCTGGACGCCGATCGCCCGGCCGTTGTGAAAGTTGATATCGACCTGCAGATTGGGCAGAAGATAGCCAGTTTGGCCTTCCAGAAAGTCGGCGCCCAACGACAACTGTTCATAGTTTTCGTTGTCCATGAAGACGTACGAGTCGCCATCCTGATACGAGTAGGTCATTGAACGGCGGTCGATGAATGGCCGCTCGACCCGATCATCGGTCGACAGTCTTTCATTGCGCTTCTGACCGGTTTCGATGTCCTTGATTTCGATCTGCATGTAGGCGCCGCCGCGGCCGCCCACGTGCACGTGATAACTTTTGAGCACGCGCCAGACGCGCTTTTCGAGTTCCAACAAATTTCCGACGCGAATCTCGGTCGCAAGAATCTTGGCCATTGGAGTCCTGATCAATTCAGAGTGGCGAACCTACAATTGATGCTTCGCCGGTTACATCTGCGACATGCCTGCCGCTCGCGAGGTCGCGATTATAGGTTCGTCAGCGTTTCTCACCCGTGAACACACCTGTTGTCCCGTTTGATCCGAAGCCCGTGCTGGCCGGCTTGCCGCATCTTCCCGGCGTCTACCGCATGATTGCGGCCGACGGCACCGCTTTGTATGTCGGCAAGGCGCGCGATCTGCGCAAGCGCGTGTCGTCGTACTTCAACAAGAACGTCGGCCCATGGACGGGCCACATGCTCGCGCGCGTCGCGCGCATCGAGACCACCGTGACGCGTTCTGAGGCCGAAGCGTTGTTGCTCGAAAACACGCTGATCAAGGCGCTGGCGCCGCGTTACAACGTGGTGTTCAGAGACGATAAGTCCTATCCGTATTTGAAATTCACCGTGCACAAATATCCGCGGATCGCGTACTACCGAGGTGCCGTCGACCGCCGCGCACGATACTTCGGCCCGTATCCAAATGCGTGGGCAGTCAAGGACAGCATTCAGATGCTGCAAAGAGTGTTTCGTCTGCGGACATGCGAAGACACCGTGTTCGCCAATCGCTCGCGCCCGTGCTTGCTGCATCAGATCCAGCGTTGCAGCGCGCCGTGTGTCAATTTGATCGATCCCGAGGCTTATGCGCAGGATGTCGACCGGGCGCTGCGATTTCTGCGCGGAGAAACCGGTGACGTCATGCGTGAGCTCGAAGGACGGATGCACCAGCTCTCGGCGGATCTGAAGTTCGAGCAAGCGGCTGCGGTGCGTGACCAGATCGGCGCACTGGCGAAGGTATTGCACCAGCAGGCCGTCGATACCACCGGCTCGGATGCGGACGCCGACGTGCTGGCGGTCGTTACCGACGGCGCCCATGCGTGCGTCAACCTGGCGATGATTCGCGGTGGGCGACACCTGGGCGACAAACCGGTTTTTCCTTCGCGCACGGCCGAGGACACCGACCCTGCCGAGATTCTGGAAGCATTCATTTCACAGCACTATCTGGCGCAGCCAGTGCCGCCGACACTGGTCGTCAACGCTGACGTCGACACCGATGAGTTGTCGACGATGTTGTCCGATGCGAGCGGGCGCCGGGTTCAGATCGTGCGGCATCCGCAGGAGCAGCGCCGACGCTGGATCGAGATGGCTGAGTCGAACGGTCGCCTGGCGCTGGCACGGCGGCTGGCCGAGGAAGGCTCGCAAATTTCGCGCACACGCGCGTTGATCGAAGCGCTGGGTCTGGCGCTCGGCGAGGAAGACGCCGACAAGCTCAGAGTCGAGTGCTTCGATGTCAGTCACACCTCGGGTGAAGCGACGCAGGCCTCGTGCGTGGTGTATGCCGAACACAAAATGCGTCCGTCGGAATACCGACGCTACAACATCGAGGGTGTCGAAGCGGGCGACGACTATGCAGCGATGAGGCAGGTGCTGACGCGCAGATTCTCGCCGGTGGCGCGCGGCGAAAGCCGGCTGCCGCACCTCGTGCTGGTCGACGGCGGGAAGGGACAGGTGATGGTTGCGCATCAGGTGTTCGTGGAGCTCGGACTCGATCCGTCGGTGCTGGTGGGCGTTGCCAAGGGCGACGACCGCAAAGTGGGGCTCGAAGAGCTCGTGTTCCCAGACGAGCGTCCGCCGCTGGTGCTGGGGCGCGAGTCGCAGGCTTTGTTGCTGATTGCACAGATTCGTGATGAGGCTCACCGCTTCGCGATCACCGGCATGCGCGCGCGCCGTGCGAAAACGCGCAATACGTCGAAGCTGGAAGGAATGGACGGGATCGGTCCGCGGCGGCGCCAGAAGCTTCTCGCTCGTTTCGGTGGAATGCGCGGGCTGGCGGCCGCGTCGATCGACGACATTGCGAATGTGGAAGGCGTTTCGCGTAAGCTGGCCGAGCGCATTTACGCGCAACTGCATGGCCAGCCCTCCAACTAGTCGGCCGATTGGTTTCAACGTCCCGATGGCGCTCACCTGGGCGCGCATCGCGATGATCCCACTTGTGGTCGGCGTGTTTTATTTGCCTGATCCGTGGGTTGCACCGCATTTCAAAAACGTGATTGGGTGCTGGCTTTTCGTTTTCGCAGCGATTACCGACGGTTTCGACGGTTACATCGCGCGTCGGTATGGAATGGTCAGCAAGCTCGGAGAGTTTCTCGATCCCGTTGCCGACAAGCTGATGGTCAGCGCTGCGTTGATCGTGCTGCTTGCTCTGGGCCGCGTGGATTCATTCGTGGCACTCGTGATCATCGGCCGCGAGATCGCGGTTTCAGCGTTGCGCGAGTGGATGGCCAAGATCGGCAAGTCGGCCAGCGTTGCGGTCAACTCGATGGGAAAGATCAAGACGATCTCTCAAATGGTCGCGATTCCAATGCTGTTATTCCACGACCGCCTGTTCGGTGTGATCGACCTGCACCTGATCGGCACGTTGCTGATCTACATCGCCGCGGTTCTGACCGTGTACTCGATGCTGATTTATCTGAGGCTGGCGTGGCCTCATTTGAGCGATCGGGCGCGCTAATTTCGCTATACTTCGCGGCCTCGTGCGGGAATAGCTCAGTTGGTAGAGCGCAACCTTGCCAAGGTTGAGGTCGCGAGTTCGAGACTCGTTTCCCGCTCCAAGTTTTTGATTTCGCTCCGAAAACGTCGCACCGCGACGGTGACGCTAGGTTCAGGTCATTGTGCTACGCAACGGAGGGAACAAATGCTGACACTTGCTCGCGTGATCGATGCGTTCGCATCGGCGCGCACGTTTGATCGCGGCACTCTAAGTCGCCTCGAGTTTTGGAACCAGCAGCTGGGCGATCGCGACTTCGCCACTATCACCGAAGATGATATCGATGCGGCGACCATGGTCCTGCTACAGCGCGATCGGCTGCAGGCGGGGCGCGGCCGGCGCGTGACGCAGCCTTCCGGGCAGCCGATCTCGCCTGCAACCTTGAACCGCTATCGCACGCAGTACGAGTCGCTGGTGCGGTTTGCTCGCAAGTCCGGCATCGTCAGTCGCAAGTTCGTATCGCCGACTAAGGGCATCGAGCGCTACACCGAGAAATCGGACCCCAACCGCTATCTGCGCGCTCCGGAGATCGAGCGGATCCTCGCCCAAGCCCGAGTGCTTGATCGACGCTGGGGCCGAATGACGGCCTTGATCGTGATGGCCTGGCACTGCGGTTTGCGAAAAGGCAACCTGCTCGCGCTACGGTGGGCAGACGTTGACCTGATCACTCGCACCGTCACCGTCGTTAGAACCAAAAACGGCGATGCGCTTACGTCACCGTTGAGCACCCGCTGCATGAAAGAGCTCGCCACGCTACCCGTACAGCATCCGCAGGCACTGGTGTTCGGCAATCGCTTTGGCCAAGCATTCTCCTTCAAGAATTTGTGGGCGAAGTGCTGTACGCAGGCAGGACTGCCGGGCCGCAATTTCCACCAGCTGCGTCACGCGTGCGGCAGTGAACTCGCACGGCAGAACATCGGCCAGGCCGCAATCATGAGCTACATGGGACATCGGTCGTTGCGAGCCAGCGCGCGGTACATGCATTTGAACGTGGACGATCGACGCGCTGTCACGCAGAAGGTGTTCGGATGACAGTTACGTTCCGGATATCGGACGCCAAATACGCGGAGCAGATAGAGGAGCAGAAAGAGTACTTGCGTCAAGTGGCAGACACGATAGAGCGCGGTTCGTTGGAAGGCGTGCACTTGAAGATCATCGCTGACGTTCTGCGTGACGTTGCCGACAAAATGCCGACCAAGCGCAAGAGAGGCCGGGGTTCGTTGCCTACGTTCGATTCTGGAGGCGCCGCGTTGCGCTTCGCCATCTTGACCGGTGCAAAAAACCTGGAACCACGCCCCGGTCGCGATGACAAGAGGCGAAGTCCCGACGACGCGATCAGTGAGATCGCGGAGGAGGCGGGCGTCGAATTCGAGGCGATGAAGAAGGCCCTGAAGAAGCAGGGAAACGACTTCAATATTCGCGGGCCCGACATGCCGCGAGATCTAAAAGCGGAAGCAAAGTACTCGCGGAAACAAGCCGCAGCACGCCGCAAAACTAAATCGAAGGATTAAGCACTTTGCCAATGCCTTAGACCCTGAGAGAGTGCGAGCACACCGTCGCGGTGTGATGCTTTCAGGAGTTTCGATGAACAGCAGCGTGCAACAAGCGGCCGAAAGCGGGCTGCTGCCAAAGCAGTTTCAGCGCAAGGACGACTGGTATCGGAACGAGGGTGGAGGTCTATTCCCGACCACTGGCTCGTACGAGTGGTTTCTCCGAAAGTACCGAAAGGCGCTGAGTGAGGCTGGCGCCGTCATTGTCCGTGATGGGCCTGGTGGCACTTTTATAGCTCCAAACTTTGGAGCGGTAGCGGTGGAGATACTTCGTCGCGAATCGGCGGCGAACGTATGAGCCCAGCCCGCGAAGCGGCTGCGGTGACCGCCCCGCAAGATTGCCCGCGTTATGACCGCTGCTCTGCCAACGTCTGCCCGATGGACGTCGATTGGCGCAAGCGATCGCATGTCCGCGGCGACGAGATTTGCTTCTTCATGAGCGAAGCGGTTAAACCGAACGCCGATGCAAATTTCGCGTCCCTGGCCGCAGCGTGGGTGTTGGAGGTAGTAAACCCTGTCATAACTGACCCCGCCTTACCACGCGACATCACCGCCGCACTGGAACGCGCCAAATTATCGGGATCGAGGATCGTCAATCAGCGCGCTGCCGGGGAACGGCTCAAGGCGCGGCACAAGGCTTCGACATGACGGCAGCTATCCGGTCATTTCAAGGGTACGGCCATGCGCGCGCCTGATCCCTTCGAAATCATCAGCGGGCAATCGGAGGCAGAGGCTTTCCTGATTTCCCTGCGCTGCAGTCTGGGTGACGGCGACGAGCTGTTTTATTTCATGCGGACGATGAACAGCGGATCTGGCGGTGAGGATCGCCTACGTGGCGTGTGCCGAACTTTGCAAAAGCAAATCGAGCGTGGACAAATGAAGTGATGAGCACAAATGAAAAGGCCCCGCCGCGGTCAACGGCGAGGCCTGAAGCCAAAAATGTCCACGACAGACCATCCAAGCGTAACCCAGACCTGCGCGTCGTTCAATCCGCCGAACAGGATGACGATGACGTCGTCGGAGTGGAGGGATTCAAACCGCTGCTGCCAGCAGACGCATGGTTCGAAGCAAAGCTGGCCGGATGGCGCACGGCGATCCTGTTCAATTGCCCGAAAGTATTTTGGAAGTTCGAGATTGTTTCGCCTAGCGAGTGGAACGGCGCTCGGGTTTTTCGCGCATTCCGTGTTCGCAAACTGGTCGGTCGCCCTTCACCGCAGGGAAAGTTTGTGGCTGCAGCCGGCGGCGATCTGTACCAGACGCTCGCCCGCCTACTGGACTGCAAAACGAGAGCAGACCGTATCTCACTGCGGCCGCTCAAGTACATGCTATTCAAGATTCGCCTGCGTACCGTTTGCACTAATAGCCGCCAGGAGGATCTTCCAGAGCATGCGCGGTACTCGACTGTTTGCTCCATCGAAAGGGCCGAATGAAATGAGCGCCCGCAAGCAGTTAGCAGTACCAGTAAGCAGTAGCAGTAATCCTGTAGCAGTACCCGTACCTGTACCTGTACCCGCCTCGAACCCCCCGAGAGGGGCATGGATAAAGGCTTTACACCAACATGCTTGGCAAAAACGGGCGGACTTGAATCAACGAATCGAGCCAGAGAGGAAAGGCGCGGCTCGGTATTTCCGACTGACTGCACCGCCGCCCGCGAGCCTAAAAACTCGCGGGTTCTCGAATCCCATAAAACAAGGAGCAAGCAATGAAAAATCTCAGCCGCAAGGAAAAGGAAAAGCTTGGGATCC
>JBDUCU010000161.1:0-5219 GCA_040003315.1 Burkholderiaceae bacterium
CGGGCACGCCCGCCAGCTGCCCGGGGGTGATTGCCGTGGGGGGATTGCGGCACGCGGGCAGCAAGGTCGGATTTTCCTCCCTCGGATCGGCGATCGCCATCAGTGCGCCGGCCGGCAACTGCGTCAACATCGGCCCGGGCGACGCATGCCTGTACCCAATGCTGACGACGGCGAATTCCGGACTCACGACGCCGATCGCCGATGCGGCCGGCGGCTCGATCTACACCGACAGTTTCAATATTTCGGTCGGAACCAGCTTTTCGGCGCCGATGGTGACCGGTACCGTCGCGCTGATGCTGGCCGCCAATCCGGCGCTGTCGCCCGTGAACGTGCTTGCGATGCTTCAGGCGAGCGCGCGGCCGTTTCCCAGCACGGCGCTTTCCAACACGGACGGCACGCCGTTGCAGCAATGCGTGGCGCCTGCCCCGTCGGGATTCCCGCCGTTCGATCAGCTCGAGTGCTACTGCACGACGACGACTTGCGGCGCCGGCATGCTCGATGCGGGCAAGGCGCTCACCGCGGTGGTCAGCACGCGTAACTACGGCGGCCTGTGGTGGAATGCGCCTGGCGGCTCGGAGGCGGGTTGGGGAATAAACTTCGCGCACCAGGGCGACACCGTATTCGCGTCGTGGTTTACGTACGACCTGACCGGCAAGGCGTGGTGGCTGGTGATGAGTGCCAACAAGACCGCGGGCAACAGCTATAGCGGCACGCTGTTCCAGGCGACCGGCCCGGCGTTCGACGCAATGCCGTTCCCGCCGATAGGCAGTCCCGGCGGCGCGGTCGGCAGCTCCGTGGGCACCGGCACGCTGACGTTCAGCGACGCGAGCGACGGCACGTTCGCGTACACCGTCAACGGCATTTCGCAAATCAAGTCGATCACGCGACAGACATTCGGCCCGCTGCCGCTGTGCACGTTCGGCCAGCAGGTGAATCTGGCGCTGACCAGCAACTACCAGGACCTGTGGTGGGCCTCGCCGGCCGGATCGCAAGCCGGCTGGGGCATCAATCTCACGCACGAGGGCGATATCATCTTCGCTACCTGGTTCACCTACGACGTCGATCACACGCCGATGTGGCTGGTGGCCACATTGACGAAGAGCGGCAGGACGACCTACACCGGCGACCTGATCCGCCTGACGCACGGACCGGCGTTCAACGCGATGCCGTTCCCGGCGATCGGCAGCCCAGGCGGCGCGACCGGCACCACCGTGGGCACCGTGACATTGAGCTTCTTCGACGGCAATTCGGGGGAGTTCGACTACACCGTCAACGGCGAATCGCAATCCAGGGAAATCACGCGCGAAGTCTTCACCGCGCCGGGAACGGTGTGCCACTAGGCGGTTGACGGCTGGCCGATCCAGCCTCGAGGGCGGGCGATGCTAAAATTCGCCCGGTCCGGAGAGGTGGATGAGCGGTTTAAGTCGCACGCCTGGAAAGCGTGTTTAGGTTAATAGCCTAACGCGGGTTCGAATCCCGCCCTCTCCGCCAGGATAATTATTCTAGATTAGTTGCTTGCGTCTATAGCACCCCTCCCTGGTGGCAAATTGGTGGCAAATTTAGTTCGGCTGAATGCCAGGGTTGTCTTAAATTGACGGCGGAGAACCGCTTCCGTTTCGTCGACGCGGAATGACAACCCTTCACGTGACGCGAACGCTCTGCGTTGCTGTTTGGTTAGTCTCTCAGTGGCCTCGCCCACCAATTTTCCAGGAAACGGCCGTTCGTGCCGTGAACTCTCCCAGTATGTACGCCGCCGCACCGACTTCCTGGCGTGTCAAAGGCACATTATTTCGGGGGTCGACTGATTACTACGGCGAGCTAGCGTTTGCTCCTAGTTCGTGGTTAGCTCGCAATTCAACGCGCGGCATCTGCTCGCCGCGAAAGTAAGCTCCTTAAAATACCGTGTTCCGCGGTACACCGGAAAATTACATGGACAATGACAGCACAGGTGGCACAACAACACAGGTTGCGACAAATCTCGACCCGATTACTGGCGCCCCGGGTGCGCACCCGGTTGGAGTCGGACTCGGCGCAGCCGTAGGTGGTATCGCTGCCGGTGCGGCGGCTGGCACCGTCGCTGCCGGACCGCTAGGCACGGTCGTAGGTGCAGCTGTTGGCGCGATCGCGGGCGGACTTGGCGGCAAGGCGGTGGCCGAGCATTTCGATTCCACGGTAGCAGAAACTCCGCCGGAGCATGACCTTCGAACGACTAAGCTCCCGCTCGTAGAATAAGCAGAGGCGCACCTTGGTCAGGGCTTGCCTTGGACATCCGGGAAGCATTGCCTACCGATCGCACTTTCTCCGTGAAGGCGTTGCGCGAACTTGCTAGCGCCGCTTCGGCCAACTCCAGACCATGGAGACTGCAGCGCTCGCCCACAACGACGCCTTTACGGATGCCCTCTGGTCAGCCGTGCGAGAGCGCGGTCGGCTTTAGCAGCGTGTAGAAGCCAGACCCTAGCGTGTCCCGGCCCCAACGCAAATAAGCTTCGTGCCAGTCGCGGATGGGTGCCGTGCGGGACTCTTTAGTTCGCGACCGCGCAAGGCGCACTCTAGACCGCGGTCCGTTGTAAATGGGCGCGATTACGTTCGAGGCGGACGAGTCTGGACTACTATCGAGGCTGGACTACGATCTCTAGCTCGACAACGATTCAGCCAAGCGATGACTACTCGTCAGCAACCTCCCTTACCTGGCGACGAGGGTGATCGTCCGGCGGAGCGGCCGCCGCTGACTATCCCCGTGCCGATCGACGTGCGCAGTACGTCGCTCGCGCTGCTCGCCCTCATCGCCCTGATTGTATTTCTCCGCTGGGCGCAAGAGGTATTAATACCCATCACCGTCGCAGTACTGTTGAGTTATGCGTTGACGCCCATAGTCGACTGGCTGAGGAGGAAGGCCAAGCTGCACAAGGCTGTTGGGGCTGCGCTCACCTTGGCGCTTCTTTTAGGCGGTCTGGGGTTTGGTCTCAGTTCTTTGCAGCCGGAGGCGCTTAACATCCTGGACATCGTTCCGCGCGCCACGCAAAAGGTCAGCATCGCGCTGCGGGGCACGCCACATGCTGCCGGAGGTGCGGTCGCAAAAATTCAGAAAGCAGCGAGCGAAATCGAGAAGGCAGCGAATACGGCGACATCGCCCACATCGACTATGCCCGTTGCGCCGGCCAAGGCACTCCCCGAGGCGCCAGGGTTCAGGCTTCGGGACTACATATTAATGGGTACTGCGAGTGTCGCCGCCGGACTGGGACAGCTCATCGTTGTCGTTGCGCTGGTTTATTTTCTTCTCATCGCCGGTGATACATTCCGGCGGACGTTGTTGCGAATCAGCGGCGATACGCTGTCTAAGAAGAAGGTCACCCTACATATACTCGATGAGATCGATAGCCAGATTCAACGCTACCTGCTTGTGCAGATCGCCACGAGCGCGCTCCTGGGCGCTGTCGCGTGGGTAGTGTTTGCCTTGGTGGGCCTGGAGAATGCGCTGACTTGGGCCTGCATCGGCGGCGTGCTCCATTTGATTCCGTATGCCGGACCTACCGCGTTCGTTGCGCTCATCGCGTTGGTCGCTTACGTCCAGTTCGATACGGTTCAGCCGGTTGCGGTGATCGTGGGCAGCGTGCTGGCAAGCGTGGGTATCATAGGGCTGCTGCTAGTGCCTTGGCTGACGCAGAAGATAGGCAGCCTTAATGCCGTGACGGTTTTCGTAGCCCTACTCGTCTGGGGATGGCTATGGGGGATCTGGGGATTGCTCCTCGGTGTTCCCATCATGATGGCCGTCAAGGCAGTCTGCGACCGCGTCGAGGATTTGCAGCCCATCAGCGCATTTCTGGGACATGGGCCCGCGAAAATAGCAACGGATGATTCGAAAGGTGCCTAGCCTCGGTACAGCACAATTATCGCCGCGAACGCCCTCATGACGAGGAAGCGTGCACACCAGGCATCGCGACTTCCCGGTGCCGACTAGCATAAGCGTGGGTGAATTCAGCCCCCAGCAGAAAAATCTGCGCCGAATAATAGAGCCACAGTAACAGGACAACTAACGCGCCCGCTGCCCCGTAAGCGGATGCGATCGCGCTTCGGCCCAAGTACATCCCGATGGCAATTTGGCCGACGGTAAAGAGTATAGCGGTCGTAAGCGCCCCGATCCATACATCACGCCACGCAATTCGTGCATTGGGGAGCCACTTGTACAGCATGGCAATGAGCATGGTAATGACCGCCAACGAAAGAAAAAAATTGGCAACGTGCAGAAACAGCGCCACTCCGGGGAACATGCTTGCCCAGTATTTTCCGGCCGCCGCCACGACCCCGGTCAAGACCAGTGAGACGAGCAGAAGAAATCCGATCGCCAGGACCAACCCTAGGGAAAGCACGCGCGCTCGTACAATGGTCAACAAGCCGCTTCCTTCCCGCGGAGGCGCTTTCCAGATCCGATCGAGGTCGTCTTGCAGCTCCACCAGTACCGTCGTTGCACCAACGAGCACGGCAATCGCTCCTACAGTCGTCGCGACTATTCCGGTGGTCGTTTCCTGGGCTCCTTTCAGGAGTGCCTCAATTGCTTGTGCTGCCGACACGCCAACCACACCGCCTAGTTGGGCCACGATTGCCCCACGCGCCGCGTCCTCGCCATACGCGGCGCTGGCAATCGCAATCAAAATAATCAGAAGTGGCGCCAGAGAAAAAGCGCTATAGAAGGCCAGCGCCGCTCCCATGCTGGGCGCATTGTCCGCGAGCCAAGCGCTTCCGGATCGCTTAAGTAGGTCAACATATAAACGCCAGTGCATAGTACGCAAGCGAACCGGGGTGCAAATATGCGGTGCCACCGGAACCGAGAGGGGAGTCAATACTATACCGGATAGATGGGCCCGTGACTTTGTGCCCGGCGCTATCGAACTGAAGGCCAAGGAATACCAGCGGCACTGTCGAATTCACGAACCGACCCCCGGACCAGCGGCGTAGACAATTGCCAAATGAATACGCGACAGAACTGACGTAGACCGCGGAAGCCCGCCAGACCTTCAAGTATTAGGCTTAGAATCGCGGGGATGATGAGCGCGACGATCCATGTCGTTAACCCAAACTCGTTAGAAGAGGTCACGCGCGGCATCGACGAAGCGCTGCAGCCGCTGCGTCTCGCCCAGGGCCCGCGCATCGAATGCCACACCTTGGTGGACGGCCCTCCCGGCATTCAGACTCAGCGGGACGTCGAGGCAGCGATCCCGCCG
>JBDUCU010000162.1:0-5191 GCA_040003315.1 Burkholderiaceae bacterium
AAGCTTTGCTTTCGCCATCGCCTCCATCTTTCCCGCGTATCGTCACAGACCGAGGACAGTGTACTTTTCCATTTACGGATAAGCACTTATTAGACCTCAACTTAGACCAAAAGTTATCGGGCGCTATCGCTGAGGATCATTATTTTTCCTGGCACGGTCCAGCAACCTGCCACTGAATGCTCGCGATGTGGCCATTGCGAGCGACGGAAGACCGCGATAAGACCGAGCAGGCAGCGGTCCCCGGAGCCGCTCAACAACGTATCGACCACTATGATAATGCGTTGATCAGTACTCTACCGTCAATTCGACGCCGTTGCCGTCAAGCGCAATGCGCCGGTGTTCACGCTCCGCAACACGACTCGGATGCGCGTTCCGACCTTTACGCCGCGGCGATCCCAAACCGCCGGCGAAGCATATCGGACAATGTCTTACCCGCAGTCGAAACAAGAAACACGATGATGATGTAGATGACAGCGGTCGCCGTCAGCATTTCGATCGGCTCGTACCAGACATTGACGATTCTCTGCGACTCGAACATCAGATCCTGCACCGTGATCACCGATACCAGGGTCGACGATTTCACGATGACCGTAAATTGATTGACGATCGATGGCGCGGTGCTGAGCACGACCTGCGGCAAGACGATTCGCCGAAAGACAAGCGTGGGCCGCATGCCTACCGAATACGCAGCCTCGCGATGACCGCGCGGAATGGCTTCGATCCCGCCGCGAAACGTCTCGGCCAGGTATCCGCTCGACTGCAATGCGAGTGCCACCCACGCTGCCGTAAAAAAAGTGTCGGGCCAGCCGAAGAGCGCCGGCCACACGTAGTTGACCCAAAGCAGCTGGACTAGGATGGGCGTCGCGCGAAAGAACTCGATCAGTACGATCGCGACGGGCCGTAGCGGTCGAACGTACATCCGGATGAGGCAAAGAAGCAAGCCGCCGACTATCGCGCAGGCAAAAGCAATGATGCAGATTTCAACGGTGACGACGAGACCGCTAAATAGCGCATCGCGTTGGTTCCAGACGAGGCGTTGCCAGTTGCCCATACTTGAATGCCCGCGAAAAGCCTCAGGCGAAAATTTTGTTGCGCCAGCGCTCGGAGAATGCGCGCAACGAGTAACCGACGACCAGGATCACCGCGAAGTAGACCAGCGCCGCTCCCGTGTAAAGCGGCAGTGGCCGCATCTCCTGCTGCGTAATCATCGACACCTGGTACATGAGATCGGGCACCGCGATCAGCGAAACGATGGTCGTCGCCTTGAAGAGCGATATGAACTGATTGATCGATTCCGGAAGCATGCGTCGCACGACCTGCGGCAGCACGACTCGCCAGAGAATGTGCCGGTCGGACATGCCGCACGAGCGACCGGCTTCGATCTGGCCGACCGGGACCGCCTCGATACCGGCGCGAAACGTTTCGGCAAAATATCCGCTATAGACAAACCCGAGCGCGATGATCGCCGACACGAACGGATTTAATTCGAAGCGGGTATGAAGCAGCGTGCCGATCAGCAGCGGCAGCACGAAATGCACCCAAACGACCATGACGTAGTCGGGCGCATTCCTGAAAATCTCGACATGCAACGTGCCGAGCGAACGTAGCAAGCGGCGGCGACTGACGCGCAACAACGCCGCCCCCAGCCCGAGCGAGAGTGCGAGGACGGCCGCCCAGACGAAAACATAGAAATTGACCGCGAGTCCACGCAGGAGGACCGTGCGGTATTCCCAGAATATCGAGATGTCGAGGAGCTGCTGCAGGGATTCGGACACGATTCCTAGTGCAGGTACTTGGCGATGAACTGCCGAAAGCGTTCTGACTTCGGCGCGCCGAACATATGTTCCGGCGGACCTTCCTCTTCGATCAATCCGTTGTGCAAAAACATCACGCGATCCGAGACTTCGCGGGCAAATCCCATCTCGTGCGTCACCACGATCATCGTCGTCCCGTCCGCTGCGAGTTCGCGCATGACGCCCAGGACTTCATCGGTCAGCTCGGGATCGAGCGCCGATGTCGGTTCATCGAACAGCATCACCTTGGGCTGCATGGCCAGGGCGCGCGCGATCGCCACGCGTTGTTGTTGTCCTCCCGATAGACGCGCAGGATATTCGAGCGCCTTGTCTTCAAGGTGAACTCGGGCAAGACACTCGGCGCCCAGCTGCGCGGCCGCCTTGCGCGAGAGGCCGAGCACGCGGTTCGGGGCCTCGATCACGTTTCCCAGGACCGTCATGTGCGGCCATAGATTGAATTGCTGAAAGACGGTGCCCAGATCGCGGCGCATCCGGTTGATCTCGGACAGCGGTCGTGGGGCGCGGCTGCCGGTGGCATCGCCGCGAAAACACAATGACTCGCCTTCGATGAAAATGTCGCCCGTAGTCGGCGTTTCGAGGTGATTGATGCAGCGCAACAGTGTGCTTTTGCCGGAGCCGCTTGCGCCGATCATGCTGACGACGTTTCCGCGGTGGACTTCGAACGACACACCCTTCAATACTTCGAGCGATCCGAATCGCTTGTGGACGTCGACCACTCTGATCGTCGGCACTTCGCTCATCGCAGGCGCGTCCGCTGGCCGGTTCCGATTCGTATTATGATAGGAAACCACTTCCATATGATCACTTAGCAACAACCCGATTGGCAAGAGGTTGCATGAATGTAATCCCCGCAAGGATCGGCGACTCCATCGATGAGATCGACACGCCGGCATTGATAGTCGATCTCGATGCCTTCGAGCACAACATTCACAAGCTGGCAAGTTTCTCCCGTTCGGCCGGCGTGCGGCTGCGCCCTCATGCAAAGACGCACAAATGCCCCACCATTGCGCTGAAGCAGATCGCTGCCGGCGCAGTCGGGCAGTGTTGTCAGAAGGTCGGCGAGGCCGAGGCCCTGGTGCGCGGCGGCGTGCGCGACGTTCTGGTCAGCAACGAAGTTATCGGCGTCACGAAGCTTCGCCGGCTGGCGGCCTTGGCAACCGACGCTGCCATCGCGCTCTGCTTCGACGCCACTGAACAAGTCGATGCAGCATCGCGCGTCGCGACCGAAGTCGGTGTCGAGATCGGTGCAATGGTCGAGATCGAGGTCGGCATGCAACGCTGCGGTGTCGCTGCCGGCAGAGCGGCAAGCGATCTCGCGCGCTACATCGGCGATGCCCCGGGGCTCCGATTCAGCGGCTTGCAGGCCTACTACGGCACTGCGCAGCATCTGCCGACCCTGGCGGAACGCGAGCATGCCATCCGTAACGCGGCGAGCGCCGTACGCACGACGCTCGACTCGCTGGAGCGGGACGGCATCGCTTGCGAGATTGTCAGCGGCGCGGGAACCGGTACCTTCGCACTCGAAGCCTCAAGCGGTCTCTGGAACGAGCTGCAAGCGGGCTCGTACGTGTTCATGGATACCGAATATGCGAGGATCGGCGGCAAGAACGGTGGACTCTACACCGAGTTTCAACATAGTCTTTTTGTGCTGGCGACGGTCATGAGCGTGGCCGCCGCCGATCGGGCAATCGTCGATGCCGGCCTCAAATCGTACAGCGCCGAGAAAGGTCCGCCCTGGGTGCACGGCAGGGAAGACCTCGAAGTCATCGGCGTTTCCGATGAGCATGGCAAACTGAAAATGGGACCGAAGGCACAGCGGCTGCGGCTGGGTGACAAGGTGATGTTGATTCCCGGGCACTGCGATCCAACTGTCAATCTGCATGAGTGGTACGTCGCGGTGCGCGCGGGGCGGGTCGAATCGTTGTGGCCCATCACAGCGCGCGGCGCTAGTAGTTAGAGCGCATAAACAGAACTCAACAGGAGAACGAGATGGATGACACGGTAAACGACGGCAAACGCGATTTTCTGAAGAGCGCCGCGGTGCTGGGCGTCGCATCGGGCATGCTCGCCGCGGCGACGGCGCCGCGCGAGGCCTTCGCACAGATGCTGGAAACAGGCATCCGCGAAGATTCGAGCCTGGCGAAGGTCCGCAAGGATGGCGTGATCCGCGTCGGCTATTCGCAAACCGGTCCGTGGTTCTACAAGGATGCAAAGACGGGCGAGTTGGGCGGCATCTACAAGGATGCCGTCGACCGCTTGGCGAAGGAGATGGAAGTCAAGGTCGAGTACAAGGAAGTCACGTTCCAGAACTCGACCGTGGGCCTTCGCCGCAACGACTACGATTTGTACGGCTCATCGCTGACCTACACGCTCGCTCGTGCGCTGGTCGTCGACTACGTGGGGCCACTGTGGTCCAAGGGAAGTCTGCTGATGGTGCACAAGGACAATGCCGCCAAGTTCAAGACGCTCGCCGATTTCAACGATCCCAAGGTCACGTTCTCGGTCGTCGCCGGCGGCAGCGAAGAGCCGCGCATTCCGATCCTGTTTCCGAACGCGAAGCTCATCACCACCGCGGGTCAGGTGGTGCTGGGTGCGGAGCCGGTGCGCGCGAAGAAAGCCGAGGTATGGATGAGCGGCGACAGCGACGTGCTGCTGTTCGCGAAGCGCAATCCGACGTGGGCGCACGTGTTCGACCCCGCCCGTCCGATCGACAAGCGGCCGAACACGTGGGCCGTGCGCTATGGCGATTCCGAATGGAAGCACTTCCTCGATTTCTTCGCCGTGTTCCTGACGGTCAACGGCGAGATGGAGCGCCTCTTCAAGCTGCATATGGAGAAGCTCGGCGCCGCGTAACCTGATGATCGTCGACTGTCACGCGCACGTCTTCCAGCATTGGCAGGGCGCCTGCGGCCATCCGTCCACCGCGGTTCATCTCAAGTACCTGCAAAAGGTCGTGACGCGCCCCGCGGCGAAAACGTTTCGCGTCCGCGATGGCCGCGAGATCAAGCCGTCGATGCTGTTTCGGCCCGATGACAATACGTGGGCCGGCCTGACCGGCGTCGGCTTCAGGGTGGGGCGCTTCGGCCAGCTCGGCTTCACTCACGAAGGCGAAGATTATTACGTCCAATACCTGCCGGTCGGCATGCAGGAACTTGCCTGTCCGCCGGAGCTCATGCTCGCGCAGATGACCAACGCCGAAGTCGATCATTGCATTCTGCAGGCGGGTGGGGGCTATGGCGCGATGAACGACTACAACGCCTACGTGCAGCATCAGTATCCGCAGAAGTTCAGCGGCCTCTTGCACATCGACGAAGCGCTCGCCGATCGCGCGGACACGCTGGCGGAAGTCGACCGCGCGGTTGATGCTCTGGGCTTGC
>JBDUCU010000163.1:0-5181 GCA_040003315.1 Burkholderiaceae bacterium
AGATGTTTGTCGGTGTCGGCGCGGCACGCGTGCGCGACATGTTCGACCAGGCGAAAAAGCACGCGCCGTGCATCATCTTCATCGACGAGATCGATGCGGTCGGCCGCCAGCGCGGGGCCGGCCTTGGCGGTGGCAACGACGAGCGTGAGCAGACGCTGAATCAGATGCTGGTCGAGATGGACGGGTTCGAGACGGGCATGGGCGTGATCGTGATCGCGGCGACCAACCGTCCTGACGTCCTCGACCCGGCGCTGCTGCGTCCGGGCCGATTCGATCGCCAGGTGGTTGTGCCGCTGCCGGACATTCGCGGTCGCGAACAGATTTTGAATGTGCATATGCGCAAGGTACCGATCGGCGCCGACGTGCGCGCCGACCTGCTGGCGCGCGGCTCGCCGGGTTTTTCCGGTGCCGACCTCGCCAACCTGGTTAACGAGGCGGCATTGTTTGCAGCACGCCGCAGCGCACGAGTGGTCGAGATGGTCGACTTCGAAAAGGCCAAGGACAAGATCATGATGGGGGCCGAGCGCAAATCGATGGTCATGACCGACGAAGAGCGCTTGAACACCGCCTATCACGAGTCGGGTCATACGCTGGTGGCAAAACTAATGCCGAAATCCGACCCGGTGCACAAGGTCACGATCATCCCGCGCGGCCGAGCATTGGGCCTGACGATGCAGTTGCCGGAGCAGGATCGCTACGCCTACGACCGGCAGTATTTGTTGAGCCGGATCGCGGTTCTGTTCGGCGGACGGATCGCCGAAGAAGTCTTCATGAATCAGATGACGACGGGTGCCAGCAACGACTTCGAGCGTGCCACGCAGATGGCGCGCGACATGGTGACGCGCTACGGCATGAGCGATGCACTCGGTCCGATGGTCTACGCAGAAAATGAAGGCGAGATCTTCCTGGGCCGCTCGATCACCAAGACCACCAACGTCTCCGAGGAAACGATGCGAAAGGTCGACGCTGAAATCCGTCGCATCATCGATGAGCAATATGGCCTTGCTCGCAAGCTCATCGAGGAGAATCGAGACAAGGTCGAAGCGCTGGCCAAGGCGCTGCTCGAGTGGGAAACCATCGATGCCGAGCAGATCGACGACATCATGGCCGGCCGCCCGCCGCGCCCACCGAAATCGACGAGCTCGCTGCCGCCGACCGGCGGCAAGCCCGCGAGCGATCCCGGGGTCGTGGTGCAGCCCGCGTAATACGCGGAGCGAAAGAAGAGGGCCGGAAGCATCCGGCCTTTTTTTCGCGTTTCTACAATGCATCGGATGCGAATCAATCAGACCGAGATGCAACCAGGACCCGCGTGGTTGGTGCGTGGCCGCTCGTTGGTGGCCGATCGCGTGCTGATCATGGGAATCATTAACGTGACGCCGGATTCCTTTTCCGACGGCGGTCACTATCTTGACCATAGCGAGGCACTCGCTCGTGCCGGCCAGTTAATCGATGAAGGCGCCGACGTTATCGACATCGGCGGCGAATCGACGCGGCCAGGGGCAGCCAGCGTATCGGTCAGTGAAGAGATCGAACGCGTGGTGCCGTTGGTCCAAGCACTGGCGGATACGGGTGCGATGGTGTCGGTCGACACCTCCAAGCCAGAGGTGATGCGCGAGGCTCTCGCTGCCGGCGCCGCCATCATCAACGACGTGCGTGCCCTGCGTGAGCCGGGCGCGCTCGATGTTGTCGCGGCCAGCGACTGTGGGGTGGTGCTGATGCACATGCAGGGCACACCGCGCACGATGCAGCTTGCTCCGAGCTATGACGACGTCACTCAGGAAGTACTTCACTTTTTGACCGAGCGGATCGGACATCTGCGCGCGCACGCGATCGATCCGGCGCGCGTTGCCGTCGATCCCGGATTCGGCTTCGGCAAGAGCATCGAGCATAATTTCACGCTGCTGTCTGAATTGTCGGTACTCAAGCGCATGCATCGTCCGCTGTTGGTTGGCCTTTCCCGCAAGTCGATGTTGGGTGCAGCCACGGGCCGTGGCGTCTGGGAGCGCATCGCGGCATCTGCCGCTGCCGCAGTGCTGGCGGCCGAGCGCGGCGCGAACATCGTGCGCGTACATGATGTTGCAGCAACGCGCGACGCACTGGGCGTCCTGCGGATGATGCAGGCGAACTCGCTGACTGCGACATGAGGACGAAGCGGCGGTATTTCGGTACAGATGGAGTGCGCGGCACCGTGGGAGCGCCGCCGATTACGCCAGAATTCGTGCTCCGATTGGGTCAGGCCACCGGACGGGCGCTCAGATCAATGAGCAAACAAGCGGTTGATCAGCGGCTGACGGTATTGATCGGAAAGGACACGCGTATCTCCGGCTACATGCTGGAGGCCGCGCTTGAGGCGGGACTGTCGAGCGCGGGCGTCGACGTGTTGCTGAGCGGGCCGCTGCCCACGCCCGGCGTTGCCTATCTGACCCGCGCGCTGCGGCTCGACGCCGGCATCGTGATCAGCGCTTCACACAACCCCTATCCGGACAATGGCATCAAGTTCTTCTCGGCGCGCGGAAAGAAGCTTGCCGATGAAGTTGAGACGCGCATTGAATCGGAGCTCGAGCAGCCGTGGCAGTGCGTTGAGTCAAGGCAATTGGGCAAGGCGCGGCGACTTGACGACGCAGCCGGACGGTACATCGAGTTTTGCAAACGCACGTTTCCGAACGAGGCCGATCTGAAGGGCTTGAAGATCGTCGTCGATAGTGCGCATGGTGCCGCTTATCACGTCGCGCCGCCGGTGTTTCACGAACTGGGCGCAGAAGTCGTATCGCTTGGCGCGTCCCCAAACGGAATCAACATTAACGACGGTGTGGGTGCCGTTTACGCTGCGCATCTGGCCGGTGCAGTGCAGGCGAATCACGCGGATTTCGGAATTGCGCTCGACGGCGACGCAGATCGCGTCGTCATCGCCGACGCCGACGGTCGCATTTATAACGGCGACGAGTTGCTGTACATCATCGTGCGCGAGCGGATGCGGCGGCAGCGGGTCAAGGGTGTGGTCGGAACGCTGATGACCAATTTTTCGCTCGAGCGAAGGCTGCGCGAGCTTGACGTGCCATTTGAACGTGCTGCGGTTGGCGATCGTTACGTGCTGGAGTTGCTGGAAGAAAGGGGATGGTTATACGGTGGCGAAGGCTCGGGTCATCTTCTTTGCCTTGATTGCCATACTACGGGCGACGGAATCGTCAGTGCGTTGCAGGTGCTGTCCGCTGTGAGGAGGCAGCAAGCGTCGTTGGCCGAGATGACCGCCGATTTGGTTCTGATGCCGCAGGCGCTGGTCAATGCCCGCGTCACTCGCGATTTCGACTGGACCGCGCATGCGGCCCTGGTGGCCGCAGTCTCCGACGTCGAACGTGAGCTCAATGGCAGCGGCCGTGTTCTGATCCGGCCGTCGGGTACCGAGCCGGTTCTGCGCGTAATGGTCGAGGCGTCGGAAGCAAACGTTGCAGAAACAATGGCACATCGGCTGGCGCGTGTCGCAGTCCAGCCGATGCCGCAATAGGGACGAGTTTCGGTCCGCTTCGACGCCGCCGAGACCCAAGTTATCTTTTCGGCGGCAGCAGCACGCGATCGATCACGTGCACCACCCCGTTGGTGGCGGCCTTGTCGGCGCCGGTGACGAGCGCCTCGTCGATCGTGACAAAGTTTGCCGTTCTTGCCACCGCGATGTCGGCGCCGTTCACGGTCTTGACGTGGCCGGCCTTGACGTCAGCGGCCGACGCCTTGGAGGCCACGACGTGATACGTCAGCACCTGCTTCAGCATCTCCTTGTTGCCCGCGAGTGCACCCATCGTCTTTGCAGGCACGGCGCTGAACGCTTTGTTCGTCGGTGCGAACACCGTATAAGGGCCAGCGCTTGACAACGTTTCGTTCAAGCCCGCTTCGTTGATCAACTTCGAAAGAGTCGAAAGGTTAGGGTCTGCGGCGATCACTTGCACGACGTTTTGTGGCTGGGTCGATGCGCAGCCTGCGAGTGACACTGCAAACAGAGCAGACATCCAAGCACGACGATTCATTACTGCTCCTCATGATGCATTTCGCGCAAGGTAGGCGCCTCGAATAACACAACTGTGACAAAGGGACGGTTGTGCAGGCGCTCGCGAGCTCAAAATGACCGTATTGAGCGAGATGACGGCGGTCGATGTCACCGCTTTGTCACATGGCGTTTCTAGACTGCCGTCGTTCGGCGTTGAGCCGCCGGTGTCTTTTCGTGTGAGGGTTTTGATGACAGCTTCGTTTAAGTCGGTGGTGGTGGGTGGGATGCTGGCAGGAGTGGTCAGCGTTGTCAGCGCTCAGGATGTGACGGGTGCGGGCGCTTCCTTTCCGGCGCCGATATATGCCAAGTGGGCGGACGCGTACAACAAGGCGACCGGTGTGCGCATCAATTATCAGTCAGTCGGTTCGGGTGCGGGCATGCGTCAGATCCGTGGCAAGACCGTCGACTTTGGGGCGTCCGATGCGCCGTTATCCGATGCCGATCTGGCCAAGGATGGGCTGATCCAATTTCCGACGGTCATCGGCGGCGTTGTGCCGGTGGTCAGTATCAAGGGCATCAATCCGGGCCAGATGAAGCTGACCGGCCAGGTTCTCGGCGACATCTATCTTGGAAAGATCACGCGCTGGAATGATCCGGCAATCACTGTGTTGAACCCCGGCATCGCCTTACCGGACTCGACCATCGCCGTCGTGCGCCGCGCCGATGGCTCGGGCACCAGCTTTCTGTTCACCAATTACCTGTCGAAGGTCAACACCGAATGGAAGTCCAAGGTCGGTGAGGGTACGGCGGTCAACTGGCCGACCGGCGCCGGCGGCAAGGGCAACGAAGGCGTGTCGGCGTTCGTGCAACGCCTGCCGAATGCAATCGGTTACGTAGAGTATGCGTACGCCAAGCAAAACAAGATGTCGTACGTTCAGTTGCGCAATCAGGCGGGTAACTTCATCGCGCCGAGCGATACGAGCTTCAAGTCGGCGGCGGTCGGTGCCGAGTGGTCGAAGAGTTTTAACCAAGTGCTGACCGATCAAGCGGGCAAGGACGCGTGGCCGATCACCGGTGCGACCTTCATCATGATGCACCTGAAGCAGGACAAGCCGCAGCAGGCGGCAGCGGCGCTTAAATTCTTCGACTGGGCCTACGCGAACGGCGACAAGATGGCCGACGAACTCGATTACGTGCCGATGCCG
>JBDUCU010000008.1:0-48972 GCA_040003315.1 Burkholderiaceae bacterium
TGTAGCTAGCCCTATCCCCGATGGTAGGGATGGCCCGCCAATACCGTCCATGCGCGGTAAAGCTGCTCGGCGAGTATCACTCTGGCCAGTGCGTGCGGCAGCGTCAGGCTCGACAGCCTGAGCACGATCCGCGCGTCGGCCTTTACGCTCGGGTCCAGGCCATCGGCGCCGCCGATCGCGAATGCAACGTGCTGCGCCTCATTCCGCCAGTTCTGCAGATGACCGGTCAATTGCAGCGTCGTGCAATCCTTGCCGCGCTCGTCAAGAGCGACCAGAGTGGCGCCTGCGGGCACGGCCGCGCGCAGGCGCAGTCCCTCTGCGATGAGCAGTCGTGCGCCGGACGCGTTGGTACTGCGGGTTTCGGCTTTCACTTGCTTGACTTCCACTTTCCAGTCCGCCGGAAGCCGCCCGAGATAATCCTTGACTGCTGCATCGGCCCACGCCGGTTGGCGCTGACCGACCGCAGCGATCGTGATCCTCATCTCCCTATGCGGCGCCTGCTCTGTTCGCTCTTGATGGCTTATTCGTCTTCACGGCAGAAGACTTGAGCCGAACCGGCTTTCCGCCCCAGATTTCTTCCAAGTTGTAGTACGCGCGATAGGCCGGTTGCATGATATGGACGATCACCTCGTTGCAATCGACGAGCACCCATTCACCCGTCTCCCGCCCCTCGACGCTGACGATCTGGCCCCCGGCTTCCTTGACCTTCTCCACGACCGACGATGAGAGCGCGCGTGTTTGGCGGTTGGAAGTGCCGCTCGCGATAACCACCCGCTCGAACATGTCGGAAAGTTGCGAAGTGTTGAAAATCTTGATGTCGTGCGCCTTGACATCCTCGAGGGCGTCCACCACCAGGCGCTGCAGCTTACGAATGTCCAATTTAATCCCGGTAAAGAGAATGCTTTTGAATATAGTCGAGCACAAGTGCCGGCACCATCGCGGCCAGACGCTGCTTGTTGACGGCCGAATGCGGTTCACGCAGAAAACGCCGGACCTCGGTGGCCGACGCATCCACCGGCGTCATCTCGAACTCGACGATGCTGCCGCCCCGACGCGCCGTAAGAGAGCTCGGTTTGCCCCGGCGCGCGTCAAGCCGCGCTTGCAGCGCGCTGCTCAGCTTTGGTTTTGTTCCGAAGCGCTGCGCCACCGCGATATGCGCTGTGTCGGCAATCTCGCTCCAGTCGCGCCATGTGTCAAAACGTGCGAACTGGTCTGCTCCCATCAGCAGCACTAGACCGCGGTCGGGCCACTGGGCGCGCAATTCACGTACGGTATCGATCGAATAGCTCAGCCCGCCACGCTCGATCTCGCGCATGTCCAGCACGTTGCGCGAATCCGCCGGAATTGCGAGCCGCACCATCTGGGCGCGATGCTCGGCGCTTGCCGTCATCGGTTTTTTCTGCCACGGCTGAGCAGCGGGTAGGAAGCGAACCTGCGCCAGCGGCAAATACGCGAGCGCGTCACGCCCAAGCTGCAGGTGGCCGTTATGGATTGGATCGAAACTGCCACCGAGCAACCCGATCGCGCCGTCGGCTGCGTCTAGATCCATTCACGAGGACGCAGGAAGTCGGAATACAGCCGCGCCTCCGGCGTTCCCGGCTCCGGGTGCCAGTCGTATTTCCACTGCACGACCGGTGGCAGCGACATCAGGATTGATTCGGTTCGTCCGCCCGACTGCAGGCCGAACAGTGTGCCTCGGTCGAACACCAGATTGAACTCGACGTAGCGGCCGCGTCGGTATGCCTGAAAGTTCCGCTCGCGATCGCCATAGGGTGTGTCGCATCGGCGCTTGGTAATCGGGAGATACGCGTCGATGAACGCATCGCCGAGCGCGCGCTGCATCGCGAAACTGCCAGCGAATCCGAGCTCGCTGAAGTCATCGAAGAACACGCCTCCAATGCCGCGAGGCTCGTCGCGATGCTTCAGGTAAAAATATTCGTCGCACCATTTTTTGAAGCGCGGGTACTTGTCCACGCCAAAGGGTTCGAGGGCGCGCTTGCAGATTGAATGAAAATGTCGCGCGTCGTCATCGAAGCCGTAGTAGGGCGTCAGGTCCATGCCGCCGCCGAACCAGTAGATGTCGGCCTCGTCCATCGCCTTGGCGATGAAAAAGCGCACGTTCATGTGCACCGTTGGCACGTACGGATTGCGTGGATGAAACACCAGCGACACCCCGAGCGCTTCAAAGCTGCGGCCTGCGAGCTCGGGGCGCTGGGCGCTTGCCGATGGCGGCAACGTCTTGCCGATCACGTGCGAGAAACCGACTCCGCCCCGTTCCAGCAAGTTGCCGCCCTCAATAATTCTCGTCAGGCCGCTGCCAACCAGCTGAGCATCCGGCGGCTTCTGCCATGCATCGTGTCCAAAAGCTGCGCCCTCGAGCGACTCGAAGGCCTCGACGATGCGTTGCTGAAGATCGAGCAGGTACTCGCGAACGGGGCGGCTGTCGAACTCGTCGTTCACGAAAGGTGGCGCCGGATAAAGCCGAGCACCGTGTCGTACCAGGCGACGATGTTGCGCGGCTTCATGATCCAGTGATTTTCATCGGGGAACACGAGTAATTCCGACGGCACGCCGTGGTACTGCAGCGCTTCGAACAGGTTCAGCCCTTCGCCGATCGGACACCGGTAGTCCTTTTCGCCGTGGATGATCAGCGCCGGTGTCTTCCACCGCTTGATATGCCGAATCGGCGCGTAGCGGTCGAACGACGCCGGATCGGCGTACGGGTCCTCGCCGCCCATTTCCAGATACCACCAAGCGGGGTGATCGGTGGTCCCCGTAAATTGCGCCATCGTCGTTACGCATGCGTGCGTGACCAGACATTTGAACCGCTGTGTCTGCGTGCCGATCCAGTTCGTCATGTATCCACCGAAACTTCCACCCATCGCCATCATGCGATCGGCATCGACATCCGAGCGCGCAGCGACGGCATCGGCCACAGCCATCAAATCCTTGTAGCACTGATCACCCCAGACATTGCCCCAGATGCCCTGCACGAATGGCTGCCCGAAGCCCGTCGAGCCGCGCGGGTTCGGCTGCACGACGAGATAACCCTGTGCCACGGCCAGCAGCGGATTCCAGCGCCAGTGCCACGCGTCTGCCGTCATGCCGATCGGTCCGCCATGGATCCACAGCAATGTCGGCAGCCTTTCGTGTGTCTGGGCGGGCTTCATCACGAAGTACTGCACGGCGACGCCGTCGGTCGACTTCACTGTGAGATTTTCGATATCGGCCCAATCGGCATGCACGAAGCCTGTGAGCCGAGCCAGCGTCTGCGGCGGCGACGCAGGCTTGGCGGCAACCACGAACGCCTCGGGCGGCTCCAGGAAGGTGGAGCGAATGCCGGCAATCCGGCCGTCGCGCAGTACATGCAGATCGGAGTGCGCGCCGCCTTCGCGCTCGGCCGAGATGCGATCGACGCGCCCGCTCGCGACGTCGATCGCAAACACGGGTACATGGCCGGCGATGTCGGCGCCGACGATGATGCGCGCACCATCGGCGGTCCAGTCGCCGATGTGCGGCCACGCGTCGAATTGCATGGCCAGAGCACGCAGCGCGCCGCTTGCTGCATCGATCAATGTCAGCGTCGGACGCACGACCGTCGTCGTCGACCGAGTAGCTCGAATTACAGCCAGCGTGGTGCCGTCGGGCGCGTAAAGCGGCGATTCGTTATTCGTGTTTTGCCCTGCGCCGACCATTCTGATTTTCTTCGATGCAATGTCGATCAGTGCAATCGTCGTATCGGTCTCGCGATCATCGCCGGGGCTTTGCCATGTAACCGCAACCTGCCGGCCGTCAGGCGAAATGTCGAATCCAGGCTCGACCGACATCTCGCGCTTTACCTCGGGCGTCAGGTCGACACGATCTTTGCCCTCTTCCGAATAGACAATCAGGTGCGTGTTCGCTAGATTGCTGTTTTCGTGCAGCCAGTGGTCCCAGTGTCGCACCGGCTGGCTTCGAAAATGGCGCGCGCTCGAGCCCTTCTTTTCGCTGTCCTTCGCAGTTTCGCGCTGCCTGTCGAAGTCGACATCGGACAGGACCGGGGCCAGCACCACCATTTGCTCCGCACGTCGTGCAAATCTGAAACTCTCCACCCCCAATGGCTCGTCGGTCAACTGCTGCGGTTCTCCTCCTGCTGCAGGCAGGAGCCACACCTGCATCCTCTTGTCTGCCTCTTCGTCCGGCTTGATTTCGTTTGGTTGCCTGTTCGATAGAAAACCGAGCGCGCCGTCACGGCGGAAAAAGGGTGCCGAGTCTTTGCTGTCGCTGCGCGTCAACTGCGTCGCATCGCCGCCGTCAGTCGGAACCTTCCAGATGTCCGACACGTACTTGGCGCCGTCGCGATCGAGCCGCTGCACGGCAACCGCGAGCCACGTGCCGTCGGGGGACGGTGCAATCGCCGACACCCGCTTCAGCGCAATATGTTGTTCGACGGTGTAAGGCGCAGTCGTCACTTAGATTCTCGCAGTTAGAAGTTGTCGCCCAACTGCTTGCGCGCTTTCAGAGCGCGGTGGCCAATGTCGCGTCGGAACTGCATGCCGTCAAAGGCAACCTCATCAACCGCCTCATACGCCCGCTTCTGCGCTGCGCGCACGGTTTCGCCGAGCGCAGTCACGCAAACGACGCGGCCTCCGCTAGTCACCATCCGATCCCCGTCGAGTGCGGTACCGGCATGAAACGTGATGCGGTCGTCGCCATCATCAGGCAGATGAGTGATCGCATCGCCTTTGCGAGGGTGGTCGGGATAGTCGTGTGCAGCGACCACAACGCCCAGCGCGGTGCGTCGATCCCACCTTGCCTCGACCTGATCGAGTCGACCGTCGATCGCCGCATCGATCAGCGGCACTAGATCCGACTGCATCCGCAGCATGATCGGTTGCGTCTCGGGGTCGCCGAGACGGCAATTGAACTCGAGCGTCTTGACGTCGCCATCTTGAGACACCATCAAGCCGGCATACAGAAATCCCGAGTATGGAATGCCATCGGCGGCCATGCCGAGCACGGCCGGCATGATGATCTCCCTCAACACCTTGGCATGAATCGTCGGCGTGACAACAGGCGCCGGTGAATAGGCGCCCATGCCGCCGGTATTCGGCCCGCGATCACCGTCGCGCAGGCGCTTGTGATCCTGGCTGGTTGCGAGCGCCAGCACGCTTCTGCCGTCCGACATGACGATGAAGCTCGCCTCGTCTCCATCGAGAAAGTCCTCGATCACGACCTTCGCACCGTTGTGACCGTTAGCGAGCATCGAATCGACCGCGGCAATCGCGTCGTCGGTCGTCATCGCAACCACGACACCCTTGCCGGCGGCAAGTCCATCGGCCTTGATCACCACCGGCGCGCCGCGTTCCAGCACGTATTGCCGCGCCGCCGTGCCATCGGTGAATGTTCGATAGCGAGCGGTCGGGATGCGATGCCGCGTCATGAACGCCTTGGCGAAATCCTTCGAGCTTTCCAATTGCGCGGCCGCTTGTGTGGGGCCGAAAATCCGCAGACCCCGCGCGCGAAACAGATCGACGACGCCGGATGCAAGCGGCGCTTCGGGGCCCACGACCGTAAAGCCCACGCGCTCGCTCTGAGCGAAGTCGGCTAGCGCTTCGTTGCTCTGCAATTCGATATTGGAGCACCGCTTGTCGAGCGCGGTGCCGCCGTTGCCCGGCGCCACGAACACCTGCTGCACACGCGGTGACGCCGCGAGCTTCCAGGCAAGCGCATGTTCACGTCCGCCGCCGCCGATCACGAGCAGCTTCATGAGGGCCTGTTCATACTGGAACATCCGTGCGAGCTCCCCTAGGCGAGCGCGGCGGTCGTGTACACCTGCTGCACGTCGTCCAGGTCTTCAAGCGTGTCGAGCAGCTTTTGCATCTTTTCGGCGTCGCCGCCGGTGAGCACGGTCTCGGTCAGTGGCTTCATGGTGATCTCGGCAAGCTCCGGTTTGAATCCGACGCCGTCCAGTGCCGCGCGGACTTTTTCGAAATCGTTTGGCGCCGAGATCACTTCGACGGTGCCATCGTCATTGGCGATCACATCCTCGGCACCAGCATCGAGCGCCACGTCCATCACCTTTTCTTCCGATGTGCCGGGCGCGAACAGGAACTGGCCGCAATGCTTGAAGTTGAATGCGACCGAGCCGTCCGTTCCGAGGTTGCCGCCATGCTTGGCCAATGCGTGCCTGACTTCAGCGACGGTGCGCGTGCGGTTATCCGTCATCGCGTCGATCATCAGCGCCGCGCCCCCGATGCCATAGCCTTCATAGCGGATCTCCTCGTAATTCACGCCTTCGAGTTTGCCGGCTCCGCGCTGGATGGCGCTGGTCAGCTTGTCCTTCGGCACGTTGCCGAGCCGAGCTTTGTCGAGCGCCAGCCGCAGTCGTGGATTCATCGCCGGATCGGCCCCGCCATCGCGCGCAGCCACCGTCACCTCGCGGATGATCTTGGTCCACAGCGAACCGCGCTTGACGTCCTGCCGGTTCTTGCGATGCTGAATATTGGCCCACTTGGAATGGCCGGCCATGGTGAATTCTTGGAGGAGTTTGAGGCTGACGCAGGGGCGCGAGTGTAACAAGCCGACGGCCGCCGCTGTGCTCGTGGCAGATGTCCTTCTTCGGCTACGCTGTCGTCTACCAATCGACCTGCGAGACCATCAATGGCTGAACCGCTTGTAATCGCGCTATCAGGCAGCAAGGAACTTGCGCTGCTTCCAGGCCTTGCCAATCGGCATGGGTGCATCACCGGCGCTACCGGCACCGGAAAGACAGTCACGATGCAGAAAATGGCGGAGAGCCTTTCGAATATCGGCGTGCCCGTGTTCATGGCCGATATCAAGGGCGACCTCACGGGCATCGCCACCGCCGGAAAGCTCACCGACCGCATCAAGGCGCGATTCACCGAACATTCCCTGCCCGAGCCGCGATGGCAAGCGTGCCCGGTGACGCTGTGGGACATCTGGGGCGAACAGGGACATCCGGTGCGCGCGACGGTGTCCGACATGGGGCCTTTGCTGTTCGCGCGTTTGCTCAACCTGAACGAAACCCAGGAAGGTGTGTTGGCGCTGGTTTTCAAGGTTGCCGACGACAACGGGCTGCTGCTGCTCGACCTGAAGGATCTGCGCGCGATCGTGCAGCACGTCGGCGATAACGCGGCGCAGTACAAGACGCAGTACGGCAACGTGTCGTCGGCATCGATCGGCGCGATTCAGCGCGGACTGCTACAGATCGAGGAGCAGGGCGGGGCTCGATTCTTCGGCGAGCCGATGCTCGATATCGCCGACTTGATCCAAACGACCGACGGCAAAGGCGTCGTCAACATCCTGGCAGCCGACAAGCTGATGACCAACCCGCGGCTTTACGCAAGCTTTCTGCTGTGGTTGCTTTCGGAGTTGTTCGAAAACCTGCCTGAGATTGGCGATCCCGAAAAACCGAAGCTGGTGTTTTTTTTCGACGAGGCGCATCTGCTGTTCGCAGACGCCCCGACGGCATTGCTGGAAAAGGTCGAACAAGTCGTGCGGCTCATCCGGTCCAAGGGCGTTGGCGTGTACTTCGTCACTCAGAACCCGCTCGATATTCCGGACAAGGTGCTTGGCCAGCTTGGAAACCGGGTGCAGCACGCGCTGCGCGCGTTTACACCGCGTGACGAGAAGGCGGTAAGGTCGGCAGCCGAAACGATGCGCGCCAACCCGAAGATCGATGCGACCAAGGCGATTCTCGAACTCGCTGTCGGCGAGGCGCTGATAAGTTTCCTTGATGCTAAGGGAACGCCCGGAATCACCGAGCGCGCGTGGGTGCTGGCACCTGGTTCGCAAATTGGCCCAATCACGCCCGATCAGCGCAAGCAGTTGATCAGTCAGTCGATCGTCGCCGGCACCTACGAGAAGACGATCGATCGCGAATCCGCTTTCGAAAAACTGAAGGCACGTGCCGAGAGTTCAGGAGCACCTGCAGGTGGAGCAGGCTCAACAGCCTCGAGGCCAGAAACGCCAGCGCCATCGGGCGGCGGCCTGATGGGAGGGATCGGCGACGTCCTGTTCGGCTCGACAGGTCCACGCGGAGGGCGGCGCGAGGGAATGGTCGAAGCGATGACGAAAAGCGCGGCGCGGTCGGTCGGCTCGTCGCTCGCGCGCGAAATCACTCGAGGCGTTCTAGGCTCGTTGCTGGGCGGAGCACGGCGGCGCTAACGCGAACCGCGCCAAGAGCCGCTCTGCGTGCGTCGAAGCAGACTAGCTGCAAATTGGCGCGCTGCGATGCAGGGGTTGCCGGTCACGACGATTGGTGTGCAACCCATTCTTTTTGGCACTCCGCGCGCAAGAGTGCTTTTGCCGTGTCGGTTTAGTAGTCTTTTCGGCTTCTATCAGAGCGGGTTTTACATGTATACCGTTTACCAACTTCTGCGTTCTAGTACAGGACTGAAGACGCATCGTAAATGGAGCGTAAACGGAGGTCTGGATGAGCGTACCTGCAGTGATTCCGTCGCCGATTGCCATTGCCGGCTTCAAGGACGTTTATCAGGTCTTGCGTGTCGAAGAAGCGCTGACCGGAATGCAGGAACTCGGAGCCAGCGCGAGCGAAGCTCTGCGTGCGACCTACGTCAAGATGATCCGCAGTGGTGGCCAGCGGTTTGTCACCAAGCCCGCAGCGCTACCTGACATCGATGCGCTGATAAACGAGCTCCCCAACTTCGAAGCACCGTTGCAGGACATCCGCAAGCAACTCGCTTTGTGCCTGTCGTCGGACGATCCTCTCGAGCTCGAGCCGATGTTGTTGCTCGGCGAACCCGGTATCGGCAAGACCCATTTCGCGCGCCGACTGGCGAAGCTGCTGGGCACCGGCTACAACTTCATTGGGATGAGTTCGCTGACGGCGGGTTGGATCCTTTCGGGTGCTTCCGCGCAATGGAAGAATGCAAAGCCCGGCAAGGTGTTCGACGCGCTGGTCAACGGTGATTACGCCAATCCGGTAATCGTCGTTGACGAGATCGACAAAGCAGGCGGGGATAGCCAGTACGATCCGCTGGGAAGCCTGTACACACTGCTCGAACACGACACGGCCTGCGAATTCGTCGACGAATTTGCAGAGGTGCCGATCGACGCATCGCAAGTCGTCTGGATCGCCACGGCGAATCACGCGACCGCAATCCCGTCACCCATTTTGAATCGCATGAATGTCTATTCGATCGATCCGCCTGATGTTGAAGGCTCGCGACGGATCGCGCGCTGCATCTACGACGAGTTGCGCAACGAGCACGCTTGGGGGCGCGCGTTTCCGGTACAGCTTTCAACCGATAGCCGGGATCGCCTGTGCAAATTGAAGCCACGCGAAATGCGACGCGTTTTGCTGGCCGCGTTCGGAAATGCAAAGCTTGCCGGTCGCAACGAGGTGCTGCCCGACGACATCACTGAAGAACGTGCGTCAAAGAAAACCCGTATCGGTTTCTAAGTTCCCGCGTGGGTGCGATGCGGCCTGCAGGCCGCATCGAATCACGAGCTCTTTAACGCCTTCAGCCGTTCGGCAGCGACCCGCTTGTAGACAGGACCCCAGAGCGGGTGGCCGACCTCGGCGTCGCTCAGCTTGAACGCTGGGTCGGCCGCAAACGCTGCGCGAAATGCCGACTCGCATTCTGCGGGACGATCGTACGCGCACGCGATGAAAGCCAGATGCTTGTTGGCCGCAGCGACATCGTTGCGATCGACCAGACCTTCGGCGAGCGCCCGCTTAAACATCACTTCCGCACGTTCGTACTGGCCGTCCTCGTAGAACCGCATGCCGTTGATAAACGATCGCTCGGCGGGCTGTTCGTATAGGCGGGCAATGCTGATCGAAGCAGGCGGAGAAACAGGCGTCGCGCGTGGTGGCTCGAGCAAAGCGCAGCCGCTGGCCGCCATGATGGCAAGCGACACCGCAGCACGGTGGAACACAGCAGATTTATGGCGCGTCATCATTGAAACAAGTGACTGATACGCAGCGGACGGCCCGGTGCGACGTCGACCTGAGTGACGTAGGGGGGTCGCTGTCCGTTGCGTAATTCGATCGTATATCGGCCCGCGGGCAGTATCAGCTGCGCCAATGGCGGAGTCGTACCTTCACGCGTGCCATTGACAAACACCTCGCCCCACGGGGCCACCGCGAACACAATAACGCCTTTCGCCTGCTCCGAGGCGCTCACTTTGGCGGAGCGTGAAGGGCTCGCGTGACCTCCGACCGACGTCGACTCAACTCGCGGTGTCGCGAGCGGCGTTGCCTCCTGAGCCGTCGATGGCAGTGATGCGGCCGCGATCGGCAAGGGTGTCTGAATACTTGGAGACGGGGTGGCTTTGGTTACTGCCGATTGTGCTGCAGGCGCCGCCGCGCCGCGCCACGTGGTGCCGAATACCGCAATCAATGCGATCGCGCACACGGCCGCGGCGAGCGCCGTACGGCTGCTGGCGCGCGAAGGCACGGTGCGGCGTGTGCGCGCGGCTGACAAAAGCTTCAATGTAGCGGCACGAACTTGCATCGACGGCACGATCTCAACGCGCGCCGGCATGCCTGTGATTGTCAGCGCGCTTGTCGGCTGCCCGCCACGATTTCCCCACAGAAAAGTCGTCAGCGCATTGCGAACCTGGGCTGCCGTGCCAAACGGCCGCGCGCCGTGCAACTCGAGCGCACTCTCCGCAATTTCAGCGAGGATCAGCGGTGCTGCGGGACGGAGTTCGAGGATTGGACTGTCCGAGCTCTCGCGCTCACGCAGCGCAACCAAGTTCGGGCGGATTCCGGTTAGCAGCAGAAACAGCAGGGCGCCGAGGGCGCGAATATCCTTGCGTCGAGCCTCCGGCGCAAGCTCGTTTTCAAAGCGGGGCAACAGTGCGCCAGTACCGGCAAGTTCGAAGTCGCCCGTCGACCCGCTGTCGATCCAGCCGCCAAAGCCCATCACCTTCGGCAACCGGTCGCTGCCGTACAGATAAATGCGGGACGGTGACAAGTGGCCGTGAGGCACACCGCGCGAGTGAGCGTGCTCGACTGCATCGGCGACGCGCGCCGCGATATCGGCCGCCTGCAGGAAGCCCGGGCGAAAGCCCTCCTGCATCGCTTCGTCGAGCAGCGTGCCGTCGACGCGTTCGAGCGCGAGGTAGCCGATGTTGTGGACGCGGCCGGCGTCGAAAACTGTGACAATGTGCGGATGATGTAAGCGGCCCGCGGCTTGCGCCTGGCGCATGAATGCCTGCTCGATTCGCTGTTGGCCAGATGCGTCCTCATCGCGCCGCGGCTGCAGCTGCACCGCCTTTAGCACCAGCTCGCGATTAAGCACCGGATCGAGCGCCAGGTAAGCGACGGTATGCCGATCGCGGCGCAACTCGCGCAAGATCGAATAGCGGCCGATCAGCTTCAGGTTCTGGGTAAGCGCTTCGGGCATCGGGGTCGGAACTGACACATCACGTCAGGCTAATGGATGCGCGCGCACATCACAATCTGCGCCCACCCCAAAAAGTGCGCACGAGTGGCCGAAAAGAAGGCTAAAAGCGATGTTGCAAACCGAGTGTCTCACCTGATCGGACTTCGATGCGGGCAACGAGCGGGGCGGCCGCACCATTGCGGATCTCGATGGTGTGTACACCGGGCGGCAGTTGCAGCTGTGTCAGGGGAGGCGACACACCGCGCGCTGCGCCGTCGACGCTGATTTCGCCCCACGGCGAAACGGCGAGCGTGACCGTGCCGTCGCGTGGAGGCGCAGCAGGCGGCGCTGACGGTTCTGGCTTGCGGCGGATGCCGGTTTTGGCGTCCGCCGGCGTTTCAAGCGTCGGTGCCGCTACTGCAGCAGCATCAGGCTGCGATACGGGTGGCTCAGCGACGGCGGCCGGCGTAACGGGCAGTGGAGTGTTCAACGGTACTGTCGGCTCCGCGCTGGCTGCGGCGGGTGGCTCGCGATCGCGCCGCAACGCTGCGATCACGACGACGAGTGCGATCAGTCCGGCAACCATTGCAAGGATCGAACGCCCAACCCGTATCCGCCTGCCAAGCGTCGTCGCGGCCAATCCCGCCTCAACTGGGCGCGCTACGACGGGGGCGTCGACGGCACGCGACCCGTCGACGAAGTCCGCCAACGCGTTGCGCAGATCGGCGGCTTTCTGATAACGGCTCGCGGGCTCCTTTGCCATCGCCTTGCGAACGATTTCAACCAGCGTCGGGGGTGTCTCCGGCCGCAGGCGGTCGATCGACTTCGGGGTTGCCGCAAGCACCTGGTCCAGTGTTTCATCGACCGTGCGTCCGTCGATCGCAAGACGGCCGCACAGCAGTTCGTAAAGGATCGTGCCAAGCGAAAAGATATCGCTGCGCGCATCCAAGGGATCACCATTGGCCTGCTCGGGCGACATGTAATTGGGCGTGCCGACCAGCTGCCGCGTTCCGCGGTTCTTTGTCTGAGGCATCGGCGCCAGAGCGGTGCCGAAGTCGAGCAGCTTGGGCTTCAAATCGCGCGACAGAAAAATATTGCTTGGCTTGATGTCACGATGAACCAGACCGCGTTTGTTCGCATAATGGATCGCATCGGCGACCCGCATCATCATTGCTGCGGATTGGCGCGCACTCATGCGGTTGCCGCTCGCCAGATATTCGTGCAGGTCCTGGCCATGCAACCGTTCCATCGCGATATAGGCAAACGCATCGGTCTTGCCGGCGTCATAGACCGTGACGATGCTCGGATGGCTCATGCCACCGGCGGACTTTGCCTCGTGCAGGAAGCTCGCCTCGATCTGCGTGCGAAACTGATCCTCACGGGCGAGCGGAATGATCTTGATTGCGACTTCGCGTGCCAGAACCGGATCGTGCGCGGCGTAGACCACGCCGTACGAGCCGCGGCCGATCTCGTTCAGGACCGTGAATCGTCCGATCGTTTTCGGCGGCGCGGGCACCGGAACATCGAGCGGGTCCAGCGGAACGGTGGCGGTGTAGGGTTCAGACATCGTTGCTCAATCGGCGGCCGATTATCGCATTGCACAGGGGCGGTAATCCCGCAAATAGGTCTTGAACCAGCGCGCTATCGCGAGAAGATAATGCGCTCGTTGCTCAGCAAGCGGGCTTGCGCGATCAGCGCGATCGCCGCGATCGCCAGTGCGATTGCGCCCGGCAGGAGAATATCGGTTGTCGACACCGTTTCGTTGCGCAATGCGCGCATCATCACGGCCTGCTGCGCCATTGCCGGCACGAACAACTGCCACGGCGCATCGCGAATCGATATGAACAGGGGCACGATCGGTGTGAAATTGACGAGCATCGCGAGGTATGTCGCATAGGTCTGCGCTTCCTTGTGGCTTCGACCGTAGGTTGCCGCCAGCATGTTGAGCGACGCGATCATCGCGGAAAACGGCAGCAGCATCACGATGAAGAGCGAAAATTCTGCGAGACCGAATTGCATCAGTGCAGACAAATTTTCGCTGCGCACGAACTGCATCGCGGCCATAAAGCCCAGCAGGGTGAGCACGACGACGCTGGCCGAGCACAGCGCGACGACCGACCATTTGCCAAACACGACGGCACCGGCGGACACCGGGTTCATCAGAAGCGGCTCGAGCGACCCGCGTTCACGCTCGCCGGCGGTGACGTCGATCGCGACGCTGATGGCACCGGCGACCGAGCCGAGCAGCGCCAGCCACGGAACCAGGAACAGTAACTGAGCTCCGCGCGCCTGGCCGCTTGCCAGGTTGACTTCTTCGATCTCCAGGGGCGCGAGCACTTGAGGGCTCACGCCACGCGCCATCAGGCGCTGGACGCCCAGCTCGCGGGAAAAACCGCGCAGCGCATTCAATGCCGCGCGCGTGGCGGGCTGCGCCTTGGTCGCCGTTTCGTCGAACATCACCTGCAGCCTCAGCGTTTCCCCCGCTGCCAGCCGGCGTTCGAAGTTCTCCGGAATCACAACGACCGCATTTTGCAGTCGCCCTGATTTCACTAGCATCGCGTATTCGGCGGGAGCGTCCTTGACGGTAGCCCCTGCGCGTTGAAGGAAATTGACCAGCGTCGGCGCCGCTGTCGCATTGAAGACATAGATCTCGCGCTTGGCGGCGCTTTCCTCCACGCTGGAAATGAAGATCGACAGCAGAAGCAGGGTAATCGGACCGGCCAGGATCGATGTGACCAGTACGATTATCCAGGTCCGACGATCGCGTAACGCGTCTTTCATCTCCTTTGCAAAAACGACCGAAACCGTACTCACGCTGGAACTTCCCGTGGCTTCGAGTCATACGCCAGCTTGACGAACGCCTCTTCGAGCGACTCGGTGCCGGCGTCGGAGCGGATCGACTGCGCACTGCCGTGAGCCACCGTACGACCCCGCGCAACGATCACGATCTCGTCGGCGAGCTGATCGACCTCCTGCATGATGTGCGACGAGATCACAATGCACTTGCCTGCGTGGCGCAGATGCAGCAGCAGCCGCCGCAGCGCGCGCGTGGAAACGACGTCAAGACCATTGGTCGGTTCGTCGAGGATCAAGTGATGCGGGTCGTGGATCAGCGCCCGCGCCAGTGCCACCTTCAATCGCTCGCCGGTCGAAAAACCTTCGATGCGACGCTCCAGCAGCGAGCCCATGTCGAGCAGTTCCGACATCATCGACAGTCGTTGCTGAGCGGCGTCGGGCGGCACGCCTCTCAGGTTCGCGTAGTACTCAATGTTTTCGCGCGCAGTCAGGCGCACGTATAGGCCGCGCGCATCCGAGAGCACGCCGAGCTGCGCGCGCACAGCGTGCGTGTCCGCTTGAACGTCGATGCCGCCGACGCGCGCCTGGCCGCGATCGGCGCGGACAAGCGTTCCGATGATGCGCAGCGTGGTCGTCTTGCCGGCGCCGTTGGGGCCGAGCATCGCCGTAATTCGACCGTCGTCGGCGACCAGCGATACATCTTCGACGGCGGTCACTCGTGCTCGTTTGCCGTCAATCTTGGCAGCGAAGTACTTCGCCAGGTTTTGCACTTCGATCACGACGACTTCGCCTTGGCAACGGCTGCGGCGTCGATCGGTGCGAAAAAATACGGCGCCGGGATCTTCGCAAGGCACTCGCCATCGACACGCTCGAACGAAGCGTCGCGTACGAAGCGCGAAATCAGCATCGGTGCGCAGCCCTGGGCGCTGATCCCGTGGCCGAGGTTGGGCGCGATCAAGTGTCTTGCGTTACCCAGCCGTTGAGAGACTGACTCGCCGTGGCGCGGCGGAGTCGACGGATCGAGTCCGCCGGAAAAGATCAGCACCGGAACTTTCGAAAGGGGTATCGAGTAGAACCCGGGCGGAACCGGGCGCGTCGGCACCATGCGGCACGCCTCTCGGTACAGCTCGGCAAACGCGGAGCCGAAGCGTGTCTGGGCAGCCGCCGCAGCTGCAGACTGATCGATACGCGGGACGTCCTCGGCGCAGACCACCGCGAAGTGCATGCCGACCGCAAAGTTCTCGCTGATGCCGCCGCTGATCGCGGCACTCAGCGCCACCAGTGCGGTGAAATCTGCGCGCTCCGACGCCGCCTCTGCAAGCGCATAAGGCAGCACCGATGCGAGTTGTGGCACGTAGAGCGGTACGCGCAGCATCGAAGCGAGCATCTTGCGGTCGAGCCGCAGTGATTGCGGTGCGCCTGTCAGCGGGTGCGGCACGCGGATATCGATGCCGCCGCTCTCTGCCCGCTTCAGAAGGGTTGCAATCCGTCGATCGAAATCCGGATATCGGGTGCGACACCGCTCGTCGCGCTCGCACGCCACGCCAAGCGATTTCAGGGCCGCTTCCGCATCCAGAGCGAACGAGATTGGAAGCACCATGTCGGGCGGTGCGACGCCATCAAGGACCACGCTGCGGACGTGCTCAGGGACTTGCCGCATGTATTCAAGCGCGGCACGCGTTCCGTACGACGCGCCCCACAGATTGATCTTTTCGGCGCCGAGCTGCTTCCTGATCGCATCGAAGTCGCGCACGGCGATCCACGTCGCGTATTGGCGCAGATCGGCTGGCAGCGTTTTCAGGCAGGGACCCAGCCGTGCGATTTGCTGCTCGGGCTCGAGTGCCGATGCCAGCGAAGTTTCGTCCACCTCGCATTCGAGCGGATTTGAGCGACCCGTTCCGCGCTGATCGATGAACACCAGATCGCGCCGCGCGTTGAGCTCAGCGAGCACGGGCATCACCTGCCGCGCGACTTTCGTGGCTGCCTGGCCCGGTCCACCTGCCAGCACGAAAATAGGATCGGACTGTTTGTTGCGTGCAACAGCCGGAACCACTGCAAAATGAATTTCGATCTGACGGCTCGAAGGCGAATCGGGGTCCTCTGGCACGCGAACGCTGCCGCAACGGACTTCGCGCTCGATTCCCGCGATGCGACACGGCGCGAGGCCTGGCACATCGCTGGTCGAGGAGCGGCACGCGGTCAGCACCATCAATATAGGCAACAATCGCAGCAGGATGTGCAGTGAATTCATCGGTCGTTAGTTTGTCGGGCCGAACAATAACAACCCGTGCTGGGCACCACGTCGATTTGACCGCCGCGGCGCGCGCGCGATCGCACTAGCGTATCTTTTCCAGGATTCAAGGAGGCAGCATGAAGTCGAAGTCGATTCTTATCCGCTCGCACGGCGGGCCCGAAGTCCTCGAGCTGGTTGAAACCGACGTGCCCGATCCGGGGGCGGGCGAAGTGCGAATCCGACAGCATGCGATCGGGCTGAACTTCATCGACATTTACTACCGCACCGGTTTGTACGCGAGCACGCTGCCGCACGGCCTTGGGTTTGAAGCGGCGGGGGTGATCGACGCGGTTGGTGAGGACGTGCGTGGCTTTAAAGAAGGCGACCGCGTTGCTTATCCGCAAGGTCCGATCGGCGCTTATGCCGCAGTGCGCACGATGCCTGCGGCAACCGTCGTCAAGCTGCCCAATGCAATCAGCTTCGAGCAGGGCGCGGCCGTGATGCTCAAAGGCCTGACGGTTCAATATCTGTTTCGCCAAACGTACCGGCTGCAGGGAAACGAAACGATTTTGTTTCACGCCGCTGCGGGCGGAGTCGGATTGATCGCGTGCCAATGGGCGCGTGCGCTCGGCGTGCGGCTGATCGGCACGGTGAGCTCTGCCGATAAAGCCGCGCGCGCCAGAAAAAACGGCGCTTGGCAAACAATCGATTACTCGAAGGAAAATTTCGCCGAGCGTGTGGTGGCACTGACAGGGGGCGCGAAGGTACCGGTGATCTATGACGGCGTTGGCAAAGCAACGTGGGAGGGGTCGCTCGATTCGCTGCAACCGCGCGGGCTGATGGTGAGCTTTGGCAATGCGTCGGGCGCCGTGACCGGTGTCAATCTTGGAATACTTGCGCAAAAAGGCTCGCTGTTCGTGACGCGGCCAACGCTGGCAACCCACATCGTGCCGCGCGCAAAGCTCGAAGAATCATCGGCGGAATTGTTCGACCTAATGCAGCGCGGGAAGATCAAGGTCGAGATCGATCAGCGCTATCCGCTTGCCGACGCCGCGAAAGCGCACGAAGATCTGGCAGCTCGCAAGACGGTGGGCTCGACGGTTTTGATCCCCTAGGATCAGGCGGTCAGCGTGAAGCGAGTGCAGGTGCGGGCGTGCCGGCAACAGCGTTCGTGCGGTGATATCCGGTCACGCGCTCGACCTCGGCGCGCGAGCCCATGAAAACGGCGACGCGTTCGTGCAGCGTGGCTGGCTGAATCTCCAGAATCCTTTGATGGCCATTGGGGGCTGCGCCGCCGGCCTGCTCGACCAGAAACGCCATCGGATTGCCTTCGTACATCAACCGCAGTCGACCGGCCTGACCTGGGTTCCGTGCATCGCGCGGGTACATGAAAATGCCACCGCGCGTCATGATCCGATGGACATCGGCCACCATCGATGCGACCCAGCGCATGTTGAAATCGACGCCACGCGGTCCGGTTCTGCCGGCCAGTAATTCGTCGATGTAACGTTTGACCGGTGCTTCCCAGTGTCGAATATTGGACATGTTGATCGCAAACTCCTGGGTCTCGGCAGGAATGCGTACGTTCGCCTGCGTCATCAGAAACGATCCCGTGTCGCGATCGAGCGTGAAAACCTGCACGCCGTGCCCCACCGACAGCACCAGCAGCGTCTGCGGCCCGTAGACCGTATAGCCAGCAGATACCTGCCGCGTGCCCTGCTGCATGAACGCGGCTTCGCCCGCGTCGCCGTCGCTCGACGGACTGCGTAACACCGAGAAAATTGTTCCGATCGAAACGTTGACGTCGATGTTGCTGGATCCGTCAAGCGGATCGAACAGCAGCAGATACTTGCCGCGCGGATAGGCGAGCGGAATGCCCATCGGGCCGTCCATCTCCTCTGAGGCCATACCGGCCAGGTAGCCGCCCCAGCAGTTGGCCTCAAACAGGATCTCGTTCGAAAGCACGTCGAGTCTTTTTTGCGCTTCACCCTGGACATTGATCGTGCCGGTGTTTCCGAGCACGTTGCCCAGCGCTCCCTTGCCAACCGCGTGACTGATCGATTTGCACGCGCGGGCAACCGTTTCGAGCAGCAGCCGCAGGTCCGGCTCGATGCCATGCTCGCGTTCACAGCGGATCAGATAATGCGAAAGGGAAAGCTTCATTTGTTCGAAAGCGACTTGGCAACGATCTCGCACACGTCGCGCGACAGTCCAGGCTGCTTCGCCACGTGCTCAAGAGCTGCGTGCATGGCAACCTGCCGGTCGGGGCTGAATTTGCGCCAGCGATCGAGCGCACGTGCAATGCGCGCCGCGATGGTCGGATTGATCCTGTCGAGTGCCAGCACCTGCTCGACCCAGAATGAGTATCCGTCGGCATCGCGTCGATGAAACTCGGCGTCGTTGCCCACGCAAAAAGGGCGGATCAGCGCGTACACGTTGTTCGGATTCGCAAGGCAAAAGGCCCGGTGCTTCATCAACTGGCGCACGCGTGCGACCACCGGTGGTTCACCCGGATGTGCGATCGCGGTTGATTGAAGCTGGAACCATTTATTCATCAGCAGTGGCTGATCGGCCCACACGCGCGAAAGCTGCACCAGCGCGTCTGCCTTCAACGCCGACCGACTGTTGACGATCACCGATAGCGCGCCCAGTGCGTCGGTGGCATTGGTTGACGACACCAGTTGTTGGCGCGCCAGATCCAGTGCAGCGGCGTCGCCAGCCTCGGCGAGATAGGTCAACGCAAGGTTGCGCAGTGCACGCCGGCCCGCAGACACGGGATCGGGCGAATAGTCCGCGTGCGCCAGCGCGGCTTGCATCCCCGCATAGATGCGCCGCCAATCGGCATCCACACGCCGCCCCAGCTCACCGACCGCATAACGGCGCGCGCTGCGTATCGATTCCGGCTCGACGACGGCACGCTGCTCGCCGATGAAACTCTCGGAGGGCAACGACAACGCATGCGCCATGAAGCCAGGCGACAGCTGTGAATCGATCGTCGCGCGGAATGCCGCTACAAAGGCATCGTCCAACGCGAGCTCTCGACCGCCCTCGGCGGCGTCGGCCAGCGCCATCAATCGTGCGATCGCAAGCCGCTGGCCGGCCTCCCAGCGATTGAACGGATCCGAATCGTTGGCAGACAGGAAAGCGAGCTCGGTGTCGGTCAAAGAATGCTCGACGATGACGGGCGCCGAAAAATTTCTCAGCAGCGACGGCACCGGCGCCTCAGCTACGTTGATGAAGCGAAAGGTCTGCTTCGCCTGCGTCAGGTCAAGCACGCGGGTCGTCACCGCGCTGGGTGTTTCGCCCTCCAGTTGCAGTGGCAGATCGAGTCCGTTGCTGCCCACGAGCCCGATTGCGAACGGAATATGGAAAGGCTCCTTGTTGCCCTGGCCCGGCGACGGCGGATTCGACTGGCTCAGAGTGATCTCGAATGCGCGCGCCTCCGAGTCGTAACGAGTCTTGATTTTCACGCGCGGCGTTCCCGCTTGCGAATACCAGCGCTTGAACTGCGAAAGATCGCGCGAGTTCGCATCTGCGACGGCTGCTACGAAGTCGTCGCAGGTCACCGCCTGCCCGTCGTGCCGCTTGAAGTACAGATCCATTCCGCGCCGAAAGCCGTCGACGCCGACCAGCGTCTGCAGCATGCGAACGACTTCGGCCCCTTTTTCGTAGACTGTCGCGGTGTAGAAGTTGCTGATTTCCTGATAGTGGTCCGGACGCACCGGGTGCGCCATCGGACCCGCATCTTCAGGGAACTGCGTTGCGCGCAGCGTCCGCACGTCCTCAATTCGCTTGACGGCACGGCCGCTCGCATCTCCCAGCATGTCGGCCGAGAATTCCTGTTCACGAAAGACGGTCAACCCCTCCTTCAAGCTCAGCTGGAACCAGTCGCGGCACGTGACGCGGTTACCGGTCCAGTTGTGAAAGTACTCGTGGCCGACGATCGATTCGATACTGGCGTAATCCTCGTCGGTCGCGACGGCCGGGCTCGCGAGCACGTACTTGGAGTTGAAGACGTTCAGACCCTTGTTCTCCATCGCCCCCATGTTGAAGTCGTTCGACGCGACGATCATGAAGCGACTCAGGTCGAGCTCCAGGCCGTAGCGGCGCTCATCCCATGCGATTGCGTGCTTCAGGCTCGCCATCGCGTGATGGGTTTTGTCGAGGTTGGTGTGCTCCGCATAAATCTGCAGCAGCGCCTCGCGGCCGCTCGCCTGCGTGCAGCGCTCTTCGTGCACGCCAAAGTCACCGGCGACGAGCGCGAACAGGTAACTCGGCTTGGCGAACGGATCATCCCAGACCGCAAAATGCCTCCCTTCGCTGAGGTCGCCTTGCTCAACGAGATTGCCATTGGCGAGCAGCACGGGATAGCGTGACTTGTCGGCGCGAACCGTCACGCGATAAGTCGTCATTACGTCCGGTCGATCGGGAAAGAATGTGATGCGGCGAAAGCCTTCGGCCTCGCACTGACTGAAGAAATTGCCGTTCGAAACGAACAATCCCATCAGTTCGGTGTTTTCCGAGGGCTTGATGCGCACTACGGTTTTCAGAGTGAACCGGTCGCTCGGCGCTCGCAGCGTCAGCCCATCGTCGCGCAACTGATAAGCGTGCGCGGGCAACGATCGCCCGTCGATGCCAATCAGTGCGAGGTCAAGATCCTCGCCGTCGAGCTGCAATGGGACCGAGCCCCCGACCACCGGGTTGCGGCGCACATCGAGCGTCGCTGCGACATAGGTCAGCGCCGGATCGAGGTCGAATTCGAGCGTCACCTTGTCCAGCAGGAAATCCGGCGGCCGATAATCGGCGCGTCGGACGGTAACGACTTGATCGTTGCGCATCGTCGGACGATTGTAGCGAGGCTACGTACCGGATCTTGCGCTCGGTTGCGCGGCCAGATGGATCCCGGCGAGAATCAGTGCACCGCCTACGAGGTGGTACGCACCGATCGGGTCGGCGAGCACAGCCCAAGACAGACAGGCTGCGAACACCGGCGTCAGATTGACGAAGTACATCGGCAGAACCGCGCCCGAGCGCATCACCGCACGATCCCAGCAGTAATACGCCGCCAGCGACGGCAGTAGAACAACGTATGCCAGCGCGGCCAGATTCGTCAACGTTGCGTCGGGCACTTGGCGCGTCACGACCCACTCCAGAGCGTAAAACGGCAGAATCATCAACGCGCCAAGGCCGAACTGGACCGCGAGAAATGCGCCGAGCGGCAGTGGCGGGCGCCGCGTTCTCAGCAGCCACGTGTAGATGCTCCACGCCAGCGTCGCGCCCAGCATGATCAAGTCGCCGATCGCAAAATGCAGGCGCAACAGGTTGCCGGGTTCGCCGCGCGCGATCACCCACAGCACACCCGCGAGGGAAATTGCCGCACCGAGCCATTGCCGCCGTCGAACGGCAGAAGAAAAGAACGCGGCGCCGACGATCAGAGCAATGATCGGACCCGACGCTCCGATCAACGTCGTGTTCACTGCGCTCGATGTTTGCAGTGCGAGGTATTGCAGCGAGTTGTAGCAGCCGACGCCAAGAAGACTGGTCCACGCCAGGACCGGAAAGTGTGCACGAACCGCTGAGCGGTGCTGCCAGACAGACCGCGCCGAAAACGGAGCGAGCACCGCGAACGCAATCGCCCAGCGCCATAACGACAACGCCAGCGGCGGAAATTCTCCGACCAGCGCACGAGCCAGCACGGCGTTTCCCGCCCAGAAGAGCGGCGGCGCGATCAGAAGCGCCGAGGTCGAGCCCGTCAGACGCGGCGCCGACATCGGCTCATAACTCGATATCGTCACGGATCGCGGCAACGCCGGCCCGGGCGCATGCCTCGTCAACTTCGCCCGTCGGCGCGCCCGAGATACCGAGCGCACCCAACGTCGTGCCGCCGGCCTGAATCAGCACACCGCCGCCGACCGCGATGACGTTTGGAATTGCTCGCACGCCGGAGCTCGGCATTCCAGCTTGCGTCTGCCTTGCAAGTTCGAGCGTGTCGACCCGGAAACTGATGGCGGTGTAGCCCTTGTTGATCGCGGTGCTGACCGTATGCGGACCGGCAAACCGATCGCGCACCATCGTTTGCGCAACGCCGGATCGGTCGACGACCGCCGCACTCACCTGGTGGCCTCGCTTGCGGCAATCCTCCAGCGCTGCGAGGGTTGCCTTGAGTGCCGTTTCCGGGGTCAGCAATCGCGTGGCGTAGGTCGCGGCCTGCGCAAGAATGCTGGTGCTCAGCGTCAGAAGAATCGCGGCCAAAATCGGGTGCATGGTGCGTCCTCGTGTTGCGTTTATCGGATCGACGGTCTGAAGCAGAAGCATTCAACCTCTGCCAACGAAAGGCATTTTGGTCGCCATGATCGTCATGAACAGTACGTTGGCATCGAGCGGAAGATTCGCCATATGGAGCACTGCATTGGCCACGTGCTGCACATCCATCACGGGTTCGACCGCGATCGCGCCATGCGCCTGCGGCACTCCCTGAGTCATTCTGAAGGCGAGGTCGGTCAACGCGTTGCCGATATCGATCTGACCGACCGCAATGTCGTACTTGCGGCCATCAAGCGATGACGCCTTCGTCAATCCGGTGATGGCGTGCTTGGTTGCGGTGTACGGCGCCGAATTCGGTCGCGGCGCGTGAGCCGAAATCGAGCCGTTGTTGATGATGCGGCCGCCCCGCGGATCCTGCGCCTTCATCAATCGAAAGGCACCCTGCGTGCAAAGAAATGCGCCGGTCAGATTCGCGTCGACCACCGCCTTCCATTGTGTGAAGCTCAACTCCTCGAGCGGGACGGGCGGCGCACCCGTCCCCGCATTGTTGAATAGCACATCAAGTCGGCCAAACCTCTGCTGGGCCTTTGCGAACAATGCGTCGACCGCCGCCGGATCGCCGACGTCCGTCGCGATTTCGAGCGAGACGCCGTGTGACCCTGTTGGCAGTTGAGCGGTGGCCTGCAGTGCCTCGAGACGCCGCCCGACCAGCACGACATCGAACCCATTGTTGAGCAGCGTAACCGCAACCGCTCGCCCGATCCCACTGCCTGCGCCGGTTACCAGCGCCACCTTATTTTTCTGCGTCATGTAACTCCCTGATGGTTAGTTGTTTTGCTGCCCCATAGCTCGATTGCCCGCTGCAAAAACTCCGCAACCGATCCGGCTTCGATTTTCCCAAGGCCGAGATGCCTGGCTGCGTTTTGCAGTTCCGGCAAGGGCTGGCCGGCATTCAGCGCCACCGCACCCGATTGCTTCGATAACTTCTCGCCGTGTGCATTGAGGACCAGGGGCACGTGAAGATAGCGCGGTGTTGGTAACCCGAGCGCGCGCTGCAGGAAAATCTGGCGTGGCGTGTTGTCGAGCAGGTCGGCGCCGCGCACCACATCGGTGATCCCCTGCGCAGCATCGTCGACGACGACCGCGAGCTGATAGGCCCATAGGCCGTCAGCTCGCTTCAGTACAAAGTCACCGACATCGCGCCGCAACTGCTGCACACGGCGGTCTGCTCGTCGATCGACAACGCAGATTTCCTGGCACGGTACGCGTACCCGGTATGCGCGGATCGGCTTGTCATGCGGTATGCCGCCGGAGCACGTGCCGGGATAAACGCGCCGCTGTTGCTGCGTATGCGCAGTATTTGCGTCATCGACGTCCTTGCGCGAGCACGCGCATCCGTAAATCAACCCGGCGTTCTTCAACTGCGCCAGCGCTGCTTCGTACAACGCATCGCGCGTGCTCTGGAAGACAACCGGCTCATCGGATTCGAGCCCGAATAACGCCAGGGTTTTTAGGATGGCCTGCGCCGAATCCGGCACGATGCGCGGCGGATCAAGATCTTCGATGCGAACGATCCACACGCCATGTGCATCCCGCGCGTCAAGCCAGCTTGCCAGTGCGCACACCAGCGATCCAAGGTGCAACGGGCCGGTGGGGGACGGCGCAAATCGCCCACGATAGGGTATTACCAAGGCCACAGGGTTCTGCAAATCCGGATTCGGTTGACTCGGATTCCGCCCGATCTGCCCCGCTTTTGTTGGTTCAAGCGCAGCGCTCATGGACCGATTATCCGTATAGCCGTCGTACGACCGGTACGGCGCCGCCGCTCCCGATACAACCTAGCGCTCACGACCCACCCAACCATTGGCCAAAGCAACCGCCACCGCCGAGCTTTTCAAGTTGTCGATCAATCTCGGTCGCACGACCTGGTTTGGCAATCTGGCCTTTGGCTTGATGATTGTGCTGATTCTGTGGCGCGACGGACAACTGCCGGCGGCATTGATCTGGTGGGCCGCGTTGGCGACGATCGTAACTACGCGCGCGTGGTACTGCCACCGCGTGTCGACCTGGATGTCGGCCCATTCGAATAAGTTGCCGCAATCGTCGCAAGCGTATGCCGCACTAGCGGCTGCCGAAGGCACGGCTTGGGCGCTGCTCCTTGTGCTGCTGCCGGCTACTGACGAATCGGCTGCGATACTGCAATTCGTTCTGACTGTGGCTGTCCTGCTTGGAACGCTGCTGGCGTACGGGCCGGCAGGCATGCCGTGGGTTGCGTGCGCGGTGCCGCTCGGCTTCGCCCAGTTGATGTTTCTTTTGTCGCGCGATGTGCCTTTGCGCGACATCACGATGCTTGCGTGGGCGCTGACATTGATTACTGCCAGCGCGGGCTTCTTTCTGCTGCGAACGACGCTGGCGAATAATTTTGCGGTGCGCACGCGTGCGAATTCATCGGCACGTGCTCAGGAACAGGCCAACGCCGAGCTTGTCCGCAGTCGAGAGCAGCTGCGAATGGCGCTCGACGCGATCGACGCCGGGGTCGCCGATACCAACGTGCTGACCGGCGAGCGGTCGTTTTCCACGCGATACATGCAAATACTTGGCTATTCCGACCGGGCAACATTCCTGCAGGCGTATCGATTTACCGAGTCGCTACATCCCGAGGACAGGGATCGGCTGCGCCAGGCGCGTCGCCGTCACATCGATCAGGGCGCGGCGCTGCGCGAAGAGTGCCGGATGCAACGCGCCGACGGCAGCTATGTATGGGTGGTGCTGCGCGGCGAATCGGTGCGCGGCAGCAGCGGCCGCACCACACGACTGGTCTTTTCGATTGTCGACGACACCGAGCGCCGAGAGGCACAGCACAAGCTTGCCGACAGTGAGCGCCGATATCGCGCGCTGGTGGAAGCATCGCCGTCGCTGATATGGGTCTGCGACCGCTTCGGCCGCCTGACATTCGTCTCCGATCGTGCGTGCCGGGACCTGTACGGGTACGACCCGCGCGAGATGATTGGAAGGTTCGTATGGGACTTCAACGCGCCCGAGTTCACACGCCGTGAGTTTCTACGCCGCTTTTCGCCCGTGATGCACGGCCGATCGGTGTTCGACATGGAAGCGGTGCAACGGACTAAGCGGGCCGAACCGTTGTACGTGAACATCAGTGCGTTGCCGATGTTGAACGAGGAAGGCGCGATCGAATCGGTCACCGGAATTTGCAGCGACATCACCGGCCTGAAGCAGCGCGAGCGCGAATTAAACATCGCGCTGCGCAACCAGCAGGCGGTGTTCGACGCGGCCGGCGAGGGGATTGCGTTTGTTCGACGCGGGAGAATCGAGGGGCCGAACGGAGCGCTCGCGCGCATGCTGGGCGTGTCGCGCGAAGCACTGATCGGTCAACCGGTCGCCGATATTCTTGCGAACCGCAGCGACTGGGAAACCATCGAGCACGGAACCAGCGCCGCCGGTGTCCGTGGCGACGCGGCGATCCATGAGGTGATGCTGCGTGCCCAGGACGGACGCACCATCTGGTGCCAGCTCACATCCCGTCAGGCCGGTGAGGCCAATTCGCGCATTCTCGTGCTGACCGACATCTCCGCTCTGAAAAAGCGCGAGGAGCTCGCCTGGCACCAGGCCAATCACGACGAGCTCACGGGATTGCCGAACCGTCGGCTGCTCGGCGAACACGCCCGCCGGCTGCTTTCGGTAGCGCTGCGACAGAGGCGTTTGGCCGCTGTCCTGGTGCTCGATCTCGACGGCTTCAAAGAAATCAACGACCTGTTTGGACATGCCTATGGCGACGGGTTGCTGCGACGCGTGGCACAGCGTCTTTCCAGCGTGCTGCGCGACTACGACGTCGTGGCGCGGACCGGTGGGGATGAGTTCGTTGTGCTGCTGCCGGAAATCGACGAGCCTTCGGTGGCGGCGGTGGTGGCCGAGAAACTGATTGCCGCTGCCAGCGAGAACGTCGACGTGCCAGGCCGCACGGTCCGCATGCACGCCAGCGTCGGGGTCGCGCTTTTCCCAGCAGACGGTCAGGACTTCGGCACACTGCTTTCGGCCGCCGACAACGCGATGTACGCAGCGAAGGGCGCGGGCAAGAACGGCTATCATTTTGCAGGCGAACTGGGCTCGGCGCTGGCCACGCGCAGTCCTGCCAAGGATGGCGTGCGGTTGCAATAGCGGCAGTGCGCGACATCATCCATTTGACCTAACGCCGCTGGAGCGGCGTTTTGCGCCGACAGCCGGCGATTGCTCAGTTTGCCTTCTCGCCGCTAGCATATGAGCCCGCCTTGATCGGAAGCAGCGCGCACATCAGCCCATGCAGTCGAGCGGCGGATCATCCTACACACCCAGCACCTTGCACAAGCCGGCGCCCGTCGAGTTCGATCTGCGCGTCGCATTTGCGGCCGAGCGCCGCTTGCTGCCGGCTGTGCTGCTGGTGGCTGCTGTCGCGGCATTTGCCTCGATGCGCGCCGGCGCCAACGCCCTTGCGCTGGCCTGGCTGGCGATCTACGGCGTCAACGCGGCGATTCGTTTCCTGATTGCGACCGAATATGCAACTGCTCGCCGCCCGGTACCGGCGGACACACGGGGCGGCCAGATCTATCGCGCAACCGCCATCGCCGACGTCGTACTTTGGGCGGTGCTCTTCGCGCTGGTGCCGCAGCCGGCGCCATTCGTGGCGGGGCCGGGCATGTTTGCAGCGGCAGGGGCCGTCGTGCTTGCAGCATTGAGTTACGGCGGCTGGCCGCGCATCTGGACTTTCTATGTACTCGGGTGGATCGGTGTCTTCGCCATCGGAGCGCTGCGTGCACAGGGTGAGTTGCCGGCATTCGCGATGGGCTTTCCGCTTTGGCTGCTTGCCGTATGGTGGATCGGGCGGCAGCAACCGATGGCGCGCCACGCGACGCGCACGACGCAGCAAACCGTGGCCAGCAACCTGACCCGGTTTGGCTGGCAGGCCGCGATTCATGCGATGCCGACACCGGTCATCGTGGTGCGCAATGACCGCGTAGTGGAAGTCAATCGATCGGCTTGCGAATTCATGGGGCGCGGCGAGCGTGCGATTGTAGGAAATCTGGTCGCTGAGGTGCTGTTGGCCGATCCTCCCGATGCGCTCGACCCCGTCAAGCATCCGTCCAAGTCCAGTGTTGCCGTCGAGGTTCGGCCTGCGGGACGCACGTTCGACGGCGCGCTGTGGAACGGTCGCGTGCGCTTCATGGAACCGGGACGCGAGTCTTCGGTGATCGTCATTGCGCTCACCAAGGAAGCGCACGAGCCGCTCGGACCCGCGCGCCTGTTGGAAGACGCGCGCAGATTTGCCGAATGGATGGGTGGCATGCAGGGGTTGCCCTGGTACCGCGATGAGCGCGGACAGCTCGTACTGCCACGCGAGTTTCCGCCGCCGTCGGATCGCCTGCTGACCAGTGATCCGACCGGTTTCCCGCTCGGTTACCTACTGACCGATGCGGAGCGGGCGCGCATCAACGGTATCTACAAGGAATTCTTGCGCGCCGGAGCGGTCTTCGACGAGCGCATGAACCTGCGTGATGTCGGTGGTGTCGCGCGCGCGGTGCGGGTGGTGTGCGTAACGCGACCGCCGATCGGCAACGCGGTCGCACCTGTGGTGGGAACGATCGCCGCGGCGACCAGCGCTCCGCAGCGGGCAATCGAGCCTACCGCCGACCTGCTGGCTCGCTTGCCGGTGCTGGTATGGCTGATCGACTCCAACGGCCGCGTGGTTCATGCGCAAGGTCCTGATCCGCGCCGATGGGGCCTGAAAACCGAGGTACGCCTGCGGCCGCAATGGGACGAGGCTTTCGATTTCAAGACCGAGTCGCGCGCAGCGATGTTGAACGCGCTGCAGAAATCGCTGGCCGGAACGCCCGTGTTCGATGTCGTCAACGACCGCACCAGCCGTTCCGGCGGACGACTTCACTTGCGCAGCCACTTCGTCCCTTATACGAGTAATGATCCAACCAAGAAGCTGCAGGCGGTTCTGGTGCTCGACACGATCGCCTCGCATGCGGAGCTGATCGAGCTCGATCGGCTCAAGCGCAGCAAGTCGCAGTACAAGTCGCTGGTGGAGGCATCGGCGAGCCTGATCTGGGCGTGCAACCACGAATTCATCATCACGTTCGTCAGCCGGCGCGCGACACGCGAGATTTACGGCTACGAAACACGCGAGCTGGTCGGGCGTCCGATCGAAGTGCTACTGCCGACAGATATCGAGCAGCCGGCGGTGGGCATGGCGTTTGAGGCGTTGCGCGAAGGCAAGCCGATTCGCGATCTCGAAGCCGTGCACATGACTCAGGGCGGGCGGCGGTTGATCATGTCGATCAGCGCAGCGCCACTACGGCGGCCCGACGGCACGTTCGCCGGCGCGCTGGGCATGAACGCGGATCTGACTGCACTGAAGTCGCGCGAGCGGCGCTTGTCGGAAGCGCTGCGGGTCGAACGCACCGTGCTGGATTCCGCAGGCCAGGCAATCGCAGTGGTGAAGCTGGGCGCCGTGCAGCGATGCAACGATGCATTTCTGCGTATGGTGGGATTGCCGCCCGACGAGCTCGCGCACACCCAGGTTTCCGATTGCCTGCTCGAGCCCGACGATTGGCGCGATGTGACCGAAGCCGCGGAAGAAGCCGGTGCCCGGGATCAGGCAGTGGTCAGAGAGCTGCGCGTGCGGCGCGGCGCCAAGCTCGCGCGTGCGATGGGATCCGGCGAAGGCGCGGCGTGGTGTCAGGTCACAGCGCGTGCGATCGCTCCAGGCGAGTTCGTGCTGGTCATCGCCGACATCGACACGCTAAAGCAGCGCGAAGCCAACGCATTGCACGAGGCTCAGCACGACGAACTGACCGGACTCCCGAATCGCCGACTGCTGGCCGAGCGCGCGGCATCCGCCCTTGCGACCTCGGAGCTGCGTCACGTCAGCTGCGCGGTACTGGCGATCGATCTCGATGGGTTCAAGGACATCAACGATCAGTACGGGCACGAGGTGGGTGACCTGATGCTGCGCGAGATTGCAGTTCGGCTGACGCGCGTCATGCGACCGCAGGACACCGTGGCGCGGCGCGGCGGCGATGAGTTTGCGGTGCTGGCGCCCGACGTCGGCGCGCGTCTCGAGGTGGAAAAGATCTCGCTGCGGCTATTGCATGCGATCTCACAACCCGTGCTGCTGCCCGGCGACGTATCCAGCGATTCGCCCGATGAGCCGTCGAGCACTTTGCCGCCACTGACGGTGTCGGCCAGCATCGGTGTGGCGCTGGCACCGGAGCAGGGGCGGGACCTCGAGCGCCTCCTCCAATTGGCCGATCTCGCGATGTACGAGGCGAAACTGAAAGGCAAGAATCGTTTCGCGTTCGCGCAGAACGGCGGGCTTCCCAACAACGTGACACCCCTGGTGCCGCGCGCAACCCGCAGCGGTTGAAGCGTCCGAAAGCAGACCCATCTGCGGGTCTGCTATTAACGCGCATGCACGCTTGGACAAGGTGCATGACCCAAAACTCAGGGATAGACCGATGCTCACCATTCGCCGCAGCGACGAACGCGGCTACGCCGATCACGGCTGGCTGCAAACGTTTCACAGCTTTTCGTTTGCCGACTATCACGACCCCCGGCACATGGGTTTTGGGCCGCTGCGGGTGATCAACGAAGACCGGATTGCGGCGGGCATGGGCTTCGGCACCCATAGCCACCGCGACATGGAAATCCTGACCTACGTGCTCGATGGCGAGCTCGCGCACAAAGACAGCATCGGCAGCGGCACCGCCGCAGTGATTCACCCGGGCGATGTGCAGCGGATGAGCGCAGGGACCGGAGTGCGGCATTCGGAGTTCAATCAATCGAAGCAAGAAACTCACTTGCTGCAAATCTGGATCGAACCGAACGTGTTCAGTATCCCGCCCAGTTACGAGGAAAAGCGCTTCGATACCGCAGCGAAGAAGGGTCGAATGCGTCTGGCTGCCTCACCGGACGGAGCGGACGGTTCGGTCACGATCCATCAGGATGCGCTGATGTATGTCGGCACGTTCGACGGCAGCCAAGGAGCGCAGCTTGCTCTAAAACCAAATCGCCGCGCTTATGTTCACGTCGCCAGCGGCGAGATCGAAGTCAACGGAACGCGTTTGCTTGCAGGCGACGCAGCGAAGCTCGAAGGCGAGAATAATATTCAGCTTGGCAACGGGCACGACTCGGAAGTACTGGTATTCGACCTACCTTGATCGCCGAAGAAGGAGCAACGATGAATTCGAGTACCGCCGCATTGAGTTTGATTGGCCGATTGCTGCTTGCCGCGATCTTCCTGGTTTCGGGGTTCGAGAAGATCAGCGGCTTTCAGGGACTGATCGGAGCGATTTCATCGAAGGGACTGCCGATGCCGCAACTGTTCGCAGTCGCCACGATCATCGTCGAGGTCGGCGGTGCACTGCTGCTGGTGTTTGGCTGGAAGGCGCGCTGGGCGGCTTTTCTGCTTGCCGTGTTCACTGTGATCATCACGTTGTTGTTTCATAACTTCTGGGCTGTGCCCGAAGCGCAAAAGATGATGCAGCAGATCAATTTCCTGAAGAACTTGGGGCTGATCGGTGGACTGCTGTACATCACGGCATTCGGACCAGGCCGACTCAGCGTCGACCGGCGCTAGCCGATTACGCGCTTCAAGAATGCGGTGATATCCCGAATTTCCTGTTCGTTGACCGAGTGGGGCATCGGATACTGGTGCCACTCGACTGCGTAGCCGGCACTTTGCAGCGCATCGCGCGATGCGATACCGCGCGCCAGCGGCACGATCGGGTCATAGCTTCCATGACCCATAAACACCGCTAAAGTCGCGCTGGCGTTATGGCGTTCCGCATCCAGCGTGTTCGCGAGCGGCAGGTAGCACGACAGCGCGATGATGCAAGCAAGCGGCTTCGGTTGCCGCAGTCCTGCCTGCAGAGCAATGGCGCCTCCTTGTGAGAAACCGGCGAGCACGATGCGTGAGTGCGAGATGCCGCGCTCGGCCTCGCGCGCGATCAGCGCATCGACCAGGATCTGCGACGCGCGTATGCCCTTTTCATCTTCGCGGCGCATCAAGTCGACATTGACGATGTCATACCAAGCGCGCATTAGGGCGCCGCCGTTGATCGTCACGGGCATCGTCGGAGCGTGCGGAAAAACATAGCGCGCCGCGGGCGCGCCCAGAGCCTGCAGCTCATGCACGACGGGCACGAAGTCATGGCCGTCGGCGCCCAGCCCGTGCAGCCAGATCACGCTCGCAGTCGGCTGTGGGCTTGTCTCCAACTCAACGCATTCAAGCACTGTCTTCATGGTGTGGATTTCGATGCTGACTTCGGACGAAACGCTTTGACTATCGCATCATGCGTTTCAACATAAGGGCCGTGGATTAGATCAAGACAGTACGGCACGGCGGAAAAAACACCGTTGATTCTTGGTTCACCTGCTGCTGTCCTGAGTCCTTCGAGCGTTTCTGCAATCGCCTTCGGTTGTCCTGGCAGGTTCAAGATCAAGGCCGCATGATCGGCAGTTTCGCGCAGCGCGCCCACCTGCCGCGACAGGATCGCCGTCGGTACGAACTCCAGCGAGATGCGACGCATGTGCTCGCCGAAGCCCGGCATCACTCGCGTCGCAACCGCAAGCGTGGCTTCCGGAGTGACATCGCGCCGCGCAGGCCCGGTTCCACCTGTGGTCAGTACCAGATCGCACCCCACGTCGTCGACCAACTCGATCAGCGTGTGCTCGATCGTTGCCCGATCGTCGGCGATAAGGCGCTCGTGCGTCTGAAACGGTGTTATGACCGCACGCGCAAACCACGCCCTGAGTCCAGGCAGTCCCTGATCCGCGTAGATGCCTTGAGACGCGCGATCGGAGATCGATACCAGCCCCAAAATGAGTTCATTGGGAAATGCGCGGCTAGCCTTCATCGGTCGACCGTGTGCCAGTGCGCACAGTGCCTTCCAGATGCTGATGCAGCCGACGGTAAAGCTCACGCGAATGTCGTGGCGGTTGCTGTATCTCACGCTCTCGGCGAGCTGCCCGGATTGCCGCACGCAGCCCTTGCACGTCAGCGTCGGGATTCTCGGTGATAAAGGCAGTCAGCGCCTGATCGTCGTCCAGCAGGCGGTCGCGCCACGATTCGGCACGATGCATCAGCGACACCGCCACCCGCGATTCTCCTGTCACGCGCTCTAGCGAAGCGCGAATCGAATCGGCGTCGACGCGCCTCATCAGCTTGCCGAGATACTGCATGTGGCGGCGGCGCGCCTCGCGTCCGCTGACGCGGTGCGCAAAGGCGACGGCGTCACGCAATTCGTCGGGCAGGTCGAGGCGCGCAAACTGATCCGCGTTCAGGCCGACCAGTTGCTCGCCCAATGTCTGCAAGGCGTGCATCTGCCGCTTCAGCTCGCTCTTGCTGGCGGGCTCGTCCGGGCCTTGCATCTCGCCCGTGCTCGGTCGATCGTCCGTGTGCGCCCTTGCAGCCATCTTGGCTATGATACCCAGCGACGTGACCTCATTTGCCCTCTCAGATGACCGCCTGCGCGAGCTGGCGATGGATGCCCTGCAGCATGCGCGAGCGCTCGGTGCCAGCGACGCTTCGTGCGAAGTCAGCGAGTCGACCGGTTTATCGGTCTCGGTACGCAAGAAAAAGGTCGAGACGATCGAGCGGACCCGAGACAAGGGGCTGGGTGTAACGGTCTACATCGGAAAGCGCCGTGGCAACGCGTCGACCTCCGATTTCGCGCGACCGGCGCTGCAACAGGTGGTCGAAGCCGCATACAACATTGCGCGCTTTACGGCGGAGGACGAAGCGGCCGGCTTGCCTGATCCGTCGACCCTGCAACGAGCGCCGCGTGACCTCGATCTGTATCACCCATGGCCAATCGATACGGGCGGGGCGATCAAGCTGGCGCAGCGTTGCGAGCTAGCGGCATTTGCAGTCAGCCCGCACATCGTCAACTCCGAGGGCGCGAACGTGTATACCTCCTCGGGCCACTTCGTACTCGCCAACACCGAGAAATTTGTCGCCGGCTATGCGTATTCGCGGCATTCGATATCGGTTGCACCGATCGCTCGCGGCGCAAACGGCATGCAACGCGACGACTGGTATTCGTCGTCGCGGATCGCCGACCATCTCGCCTCGCCGGAATCGGTTGGCGATTACGCAGCGAGGCGTGCTTTGGCGCGTCTGTCGGCACGCCAGTTGAAAACGCGGCAGTGCCCGGTGCTGTTCGAGGCGCCACTGGCTTGCGGCCTGCTTGGCAATTTTGTGCAGGCCGCAAGTGGCGGCGCCCTGTATCGAAATGCTTCGTTCCTGGTCGATTCGCTTGGCAAGTCCGTGTTTTCGGACCACGTCACGCTGCACGAAGATCCGTACCTGCCGCAGGGCCCCGGCTCGAGTCCGTTCGACGAGGAAGGTGTGCGCGGAATCAAGCGCGATGTAGTTGCCCGCGGCGTGCTACAGGGCTACTTTCTTTCGAGTTATTCCGCGCGCAAGCTCGGCATGCATTCGACGGGAAATTCCGGTGGCTCGTACAACTTCGAGATCAGGTCGAACGCAACGCGCCGCAATGACGACCTCCAGGGAATGCTGCGTCGACTCGGCACCGGGTTGCTGGTCACCGACTTGATTGGACAGGGAGTCAACTACGTCAGCGGCGATTACTCGCGCGGCGCGAGCGGATTCTGGGTGGAACAGGGCGAGATCCGCTACCCGGTCGAAGAAATCACGGTGGCGGGAAATCTGCGCGACATGTTCCGGAATATCGTTGCCGTCGGCAACGACCAAGTCGTGCGCGGAAGCAAGGTCAGCGGTTCGCTACTGATCGACGGGATGACGGTCGGCGGCTCGTAGTTGATACTGGTTTTCCACGAGTGTTGCGCGCGACAAAGCGCCGACTACACTACGCGCAGAGCGCAGGCGGGTTCGCCTCACCATCAAGAAGAACTTACGGGAGACACAATGCAACGCCGTTCATTTCTGACCAAGGCGACAGTTGGAGCAGCAGCTGCCGCGGCGGTGGCTGCACCCGCCATCGTCAACGCGCAGGCTCAGATCCGCTGGCGTCTGGCGTCAAGCTTCCCGAAATCCCTGGATACGCTTTTTGGGCCGGCCGAGTTGTTCGCGAAAACGGTGTCCGACGCGACGGGAGGAAAGTTAACGATATCGGTGCATCCGGCCGGCGAGCTGGTTCCTGCGTTGGGCGTGGTCGATGCTGTGCAGAACTCAACAGTCGAATGCGCCCATACCGCTCCTTACTATTTTTTTGGCAAGGACGAGACATTTGCTTTTGACTGTGCGGTGCCGTTCGGTTTGAACTCCCGGCAGCAGACGGCCTGGATGTACGAAGGCAACGGTCTGAAGCTGATGCGCGACTTTTACAAGCAGTACAACATCATCAATCTGCCGATGGGGAACACCGGCGCGCAAATGGGCGGCTGGTACCGCAAGGAAATCAAGTCGCTCGCCGATTTAAAGGGCTTGAAGATTCGTATCGGCGGCTTTGGCGGCGCCGTGATTGCGCGCATCGGCGCAGTCCCGCAGAACATTCCCCCCGGCGAGATCTATTCTGCGCTCGAAAAAGGCACCATCGACGCCGTCGAATTTGTCGGTCCGTACGACGATGAAAAGCTCGGCTTCAACAAGGTGGCGCCCTATTACTACTATCCCGCCTGGTGGGAGGGCGGTGCGCAAACCAGTCTTTACATGAACACGAAAGCGTGGGATGCGCTGTCCACCGATTACAAAGCGATCGTCACCGCGGCCGCATCGCATTCGCATGTGGTGATGCAGGCGCGCTATGACGCTAAGAATCCAGATGCGCTGAAGCGGCTGGTTTCGAGCGGCACGAAGCTACGCCCCATGCCGCGGCCTATCATGGACGCGGCGTTCAAGGCCGCGCAGCAACTGTACGCAGAGTTGTCTGCAAAGAACGCTAATTGGAAGGTGATCTACGAGGACTGGTTGAAGTTTCGTGCGGATCAAAATTTGTGGTTCCGCGTGACCGAGCGCGAATTCGATAACTTTATGGCGTCGCAGCGGCTGTAGTTCGTCGCGAGAGTTTCAGCGCGGCGCTGCCTCTGGCGCCTACTTTTTGTCCGCTCCCAGCGATCTGAGGATCGCTTCGTTCGGATCCTCAAACTTTTCGGAGTTCCGCTCCGCGCTTGTCCGAGGGGGTGCGTCGGACACGTCAGCCGGATCCGCCGGGGCCGATTCGGACGGGGGCAATTCTATTCTGACCTTGTCGAGGTCGACCGGCGCCTGGATATCGAGGCCTGAAGTCACAATCCGTGGAAACGCGATCACCAGCGCGACCATGATGATCTGAATACCCACGAACGGCACCGCGCCCCAATAGATTTGTCCGGTCGTCACCGGCGCGATCCGCTTGGTCGTGATCCTGTCGGTGTAGTCATGCAGCGGCGCCACGCTGCGCAGATAAAACAGCGCGAAGCCAAACGGCGGATGCATGAACGAAGTCTGCATGTTGATCGCCAGCAGCACGCCGAACCAAATCAGGTTGATGTCGAGCTTGGCGGCTACCGGTGCCAGCAGCGGAACGATGATGAAAGCCAGCTCGAAGAAATCGAGGAAAAACGCGAGGAAGAAAACGAGCAGGTTGACGACGATCAGGAATCCGATCTGCCCGCCCGGCAGATCGGCCAGCAGATGTTCGACCCACTTGCTGCCGTCGACCGACTGAAACGCGAGATTGAAGATCGTCGCGCCGATCAGGATAAACAGAACGAAGGTGGACAGTTTTGCCGTCGTATCCATTGCCTGTTTCAGCAAAGACCAGCTGAGACGCCGCCGCGAAAGTGCCATGATCAGTGCGCCGACTGCGCCCATCGCGCCGCCTTCGGTCGGTGTGGCGATGCCGAGGAAGATCGTGCCAAGCACGAGAAAGATCAGTGCCAACGGTGGAATCAGTACGAAGGTGACGCGCTCGGCAATGCGCGACAGCAGATTTAGGCGCAAGGTCCGGTTCAGCAGCGCGAGCACAAACGCCAGTCCGATGCTGGCCATCATCGACAGGATGACCAATTCCTCGGTGCCAGCCTCCGAGTAGCGCGCGGTGTACCAGTGTTCAAAGGCCACGCTCATCGCGATCGAGATCAGTACGAGCACGCCGAGCGAGCGCATGCCGCTCGAGCCGTCAGCTTCGCGATAGGTGCGCGCTTCGGACGGCAGCGCCGGAGCCAACTGTGGACGGAAGATCGCCACGCCTGCGACGTACAGACAGTACAGACCGGTCAGCACGAAGCCCGGGATAAACGCGCCGCGATACAGATCGCCGACGCTGCGGCCGAGCTGATCGGCGATCACGATCAGTACCAACGACGGTGGAATGATCTGCGCCAGCGTGCCTGAAGCCGCGATCACGCCGCTCGATAAACGCCGGTCGTAGCCGTAGCGCAGCATAATCGGCAGCGATATGAGCCCCATCGAAATGACCGACGCCGCGACCACGCCGGTGGTCGCCGCCAGCATCGCACCGACCAGCACAACCGCGAACGCCAGGCCGCCGCGCACGGGCCCGAATACCTGGCCCACCGTGTCGAGCAGATCCTCGGCCATGCCGCTGCGCTCCAGAATCAGTCCCATGAATGTAAAAAACGGGACCGCGAGCAGCGTGTCGTTTTGCATGATGCCGAGCAGGCGGATCGGGATCGCCTGGAACAGCGTCGCCGGCAGCAGCCCGAGCTCGATGCCGATGAAGCCAAAAAACAATCCGCACGCCGCGAGCGCAAAGGCGACCGGAAAACCGAGCAGCAAGAAAAAGATCAGCCCGAGGAACATGATCGGCGCGATGTTCTGCGCGACAAACGCGGTCATTTGCGCGTTGCCTCGCGCATTGCTTCAGCTTCGGCGCGCATCGCTTCGGCGAGCTCCTCTTCGGCGCTCTTGCGCTGCTTCTTAAGCGTCGGATCGTCGATCAATCCCTGCAGGAATGCGACGCGCTTGATCAGCTCGGAGATCGCCTGCAGCACCAGCAGCCCGAACCCGAGCGGAATCAGCGCAAACACCGGCCAGCGGACCAGTCCGCCGGCGTTCTGCGACATTTCGCCGCTGACGTAGGCCCGAACCAGCAGCGGCCACGATAGCCACGCGATCAGGACCGCGGCCGGCAGCAGAAACACGACGAGCCCGAAGATATCGATCCAGATCTGCTTGCGCCTGCTCAACTGGCCGATGATCACGTCGATGCGGACGTGCTCGTTGCGCAGCAGGACATAACCGGCACACAACAAAAACACGGCGGAGAACAAGTACCACTGCACTTCGAGGTAGGCGTTCGAGCTGACGTTGAACACCTTGCGCACGACCGCGTTGCCGGCGCTGACCAGCACCGCCGCCAGCACGAACCAGATGATGATCGAGCCGACCCATTGATTGACGGCGTCGATGATGCGCGAGAACGCTAGCAGCGGCTTCATCGATGATTGAGGCTCGAGTTTTACCGCGGGGGTTCGGCGTGCTTCCCGACCCCGCGGTCCGGCGCCGGTAAGCGAAGCCTATCCGCCAGACGTTGGCGCCAGACGGCGACCTGCGCGCGCACTCGCTGGGGTGCCGTTCCACCTTGATGATTGCGTGCCGCAACCGAGCCGTCTATCGAAAGGACGCCAACAGCATTCTCATCGATTAGCGGTGAAAAAGTTTTCAACTCCGCTAGCGAAAGATCGGACAGTGCAATCTGGCGGTTTGCAGCAGCCTTGACCGCGCGTGCCACCACCTCATGCGCGGCGCGGAAAGCGACCCCCTTCTTGACCAGGTAATCGGCCAGATCGGTGGCGGTGGCATACCCTTCCTCTGCTGCGTGGCGCATCGCGTCGGCATTGACTTCGATTCCGGGCAGCATCTCGGAGAACGCCCGCAACGTGTCGGCCACGGTGTCGACCGTATCGAACAGCGCCTCCTTGTCTTCCTGATTGTCTTTGTTGTAGGCCAGCGGCTGTCCCTTCATCACGGTCAGCAGCGCAACCAGGTGACCGATGACTCTTCCGGTCTTGCCGCGCGCCAGTTCGGGGACATCAGGATTTCGCTTCTGCGGCATGATCGACGAGCCGGTCGTATAGCGATCCGGGAGACCGACAAATGCGAAGCGTGGGCTGAGCCAGACGATGAGCTCTTCAGCCAGCCGCGAAATATGCGTCATGATCAACGCGCAGGCGCCGCAAAACTCGATCGCGAAATCGCGGTCGCTGACGGCATCAAGCGAATTTTCGCAAATCGATTCGAAGCCGAGCTTGTGCGCAAGCATCGTTCTGTTGATTGGGTACGTCGTTCCGGCGAGTGCCGCTGCGCCCAGCGGCAGGCAATTGACTCGCTTGCGAGCATCGAGCAGACGCGCGTAATCGCGCTCGAACATCTCGACATACGCAAGCAGGTGATGGCCGAACGTCACGGGTTGCGCGACCTGCATGTGCGTGAACCCCGGCATCACGGTTGACGCATGCCGCTCGGCCAGCTCGACCAGCGCGTGCTGCATTCCGGCGATCAAACAACCGATGCGATCGATCTCGGTGCGCAGCCAAAGCCGCGTATCGGTTGCAATCTGGTCGTTGCGAGAACGCCCGGTGTGCAGCCGCTTACCGGCGTCACCGACCAGATCGATCAGCCGCTTCTCGATATTCAAGTGGACGTCTTCGAGCTCGATGCGCCAGTCGAACGCTCCGCGCGCGATTTCATCCCGAATCTGTCGCAGTCCCCCCTGAATCTCGGCCAGGTCTGCTGCGGAGATGATTCCGCACTCATGCAGCATCTCGGCATGTGCGACCGAGCCCTCGATGTCGGCGAAAGCCAATCTGCGATCAAAGCCGACCGATGCGGTATAGCGCAGCACAAAGTCGGCCACCGGTTCGTCGAATCGGCCAGACCACACAGCGCTTTTCGAAGCTAAAGGGTCGTCGTATTTCGCAGAATGCTCTGACATAATCGTCTGCCGCGCTGCATTGACGCGGTTCAGGTGTTCCAGAAGTCAACGGCAAGAGGGCGAGTATAAGTTCGTGAAGCCGCCGTCTACCCAGCTTCCCGTACTAAAAGGACCGCTCGCACGCGCCGAAACTGCGGTGCCGACGCCGCGCCGCGTCATCCCGGATGGCTGCAACATGGGCGTTCTGCTGCGCGTCATCGGTACCGTCGTTGCACTGGCGTTGATGGCGGCAATTGGCGAGTCCACCTCGCTTTCCGACGCCTTGACGTCACTTCTGCGCTTGATGTCGTTCATCGCTCCCACGACGTTGCTGACGGCGATGCTGTGGTGTTTGGCGCGGCGGACGTTGTCCACCTATGACGTGACGATCCAGCGCGGTGTCTCGTGCCTGATCCCGGCGATTGTGGCGGTGGCGGTGGCCTTGTTGTTTCAGATGCCGGGCGGAGAGTGGGCCGCGCTGGCACACGGCTCGGTGGGCTTCGCGCTCGGGGCAGGCTTCCAGCATTATTCCGAGCTGCGCGAGCGCGCGTTTTCGCCGGCCGTGATCGAGGCGAAGTACCAGGCGCTGCAATCGCGAATCCGGCCGCATTTTCTTTTCAACAGCCTGAATGCCGTGTTGTCGGTGATCCGGACCGAGCCCCAAAAGGCCGAGCGAATGCTTGAATCGATCGCCGAATTGTTCCGCGCCGTAATGGCCGATACGCGCAAACTGGTGCCGCTGGCGGACGAAATCGAGCTGTGTCGGAACTACGTAGAAATTGAGCAGACACGGCTCGGGAATAGGTTGGCAGTTGACTGGCAAATCGGGGCATACCACCCCCGGGCAAAAATGCCACAGTTACTCCTGCAACCGGTGATTGAGAACGCAATTCGCTACGGCGCTGAAAAAACGGCGGGCCGTGCCGATATCGTCGTAAGGGTTCGGCAAAACGGCTTTGTGTTGGAGATTTTTGTCAGTAATCCGATTGCAGCCGAGCGCCCCGAGCGCGAAGGCAATCAGATTGGCTTGGCGAACATACGCGGGCGGCTGGCGTTGATTTATGACCTTGAAGCCAAGGTCGAAACGCAGACGCGTCGCGATCGGTTCGAACTGACGATGACGATACCGGTGGAACGGCGGGCCTAGGAGCAACGAGGCGGGCACGATGGGGCAGGGTAAAGCGATGTTGAATGTGATGATCGTGGATGACGAGCCGCCGGCCCGGGCTCGGCTTGGCCAGGTGCTTCGCGACTGTTCCGAGCAGGTGTCGCTGCAGCTTGTCGGCGAGGCCGACGGCGGCATTCAGGGTCTGGAAGAAGCCGATCGTCTGCACCCCGACGTGGTGCTGCTCGACGTCCACATGCCCGATATGAACGGAATCGAGGTCGCGCGCCATCTGGCACAGCGCGAGAACCCGCCGGCCGTGATTTTCGTGACCGCCTACGACGAACATGCGCTCGACGCATTCGAGGTGCAGGCGCTCGACTACCTGATGAAACCGGTGCGCGCCGATCGTTTGATGGCGGCGTTGGCGCGGGCCGAGCGCTTCCGGACTCACGAGCCGCGGATCGAAGAGCTGGCCAAGAACATCGGAGCAGTGCGCTCGCAGCTGACCGTCTCCGAGCGCGGCCGAATGATTCTGGTGCCAGTCGACGAAGTCGTTTACCTGCGTGCAGAGTTGAAGTACGTCACCATCAAGACCCGCACGCGTGAGTATCTGACCGAGGAGTCGCTGACCGCGCTGGAAGCGGAATTCGGAGACCGGTTCGTGCGCATTCACCGCAACGCGCTGGTTGCGCGCGCCGGCATTCTCGGATTTCAGCGCGTACGCGGCGCGGTCGACGACGAGGGTGAATCCTCTGAGGGGCACTGGGAAGTGTTGCTGAAGGAAGCGCCCGAGCGCTTGCCGATCAGCCGCAGACAATGGCCCACGGTCAAGGCGGCCGCCAGAACTTAGTCAGTCGGCGGCGCTGTTAGACTCGCCGCACCGTTTTCCACTTTCATTGCCCCGGAACATGTTTCGATGAGCGCGCTGGCACGCGTCGTGATTGCGACGCGCGAAAGTCCGCTGGCGCTATGGCAAGCCGAGCACGTGCGCGGTTTGCTGATCGGCCGCTATTCCAGCATGCAGGTCGAGCTGCTTGGCATGACGACCTTGGGTGATCGCATTCTCGATCGACCATTGTCCAGGGAAGGCGGCAAGGGGTTGTTCGTCAAGGAGCTCGAGCTTGCGCTGCTTGAGGGACGCGCCCAGCTCGCCGTGCACTCGTTAAAGGACGTGCCAATGCAGCTCGAGCCCGAGTTTTCGCTGGCTGCAATTCTTGCGCGCGACGATCCGCGCGACTGCATGGTGTCAAACCGCTTTGCAGCACTCGAAGAAATGCCCGCGGGCGCCCGCATTGGCACTTCGAGTCTGCGCCGAGAGCTCATGTTGCGTGCACGGTTTCCGCACCTTTATATTGCTTCGGTGCGCGGCAACGTCGGTACGCGCTTGGCAAAGCTCGACCGCGGTGAATTCGATGCGTTGGTGCTTGCCGCTGCGGGCCTCAAGCGTTTGGGTTTTGCCGCGCGCATCACGCAACTGATACCGACCAATGTGTCGCTGCCAGCTCCGGGACAGGGTGCGCTGGGCATCGAGGTCATCAGCAAAGACGACGCGACCATTGAACTGCTCGCGCCTTTCGACGATGCCGCGACCCATGCGGCAACCGCCGCCGAGCGCGGTGTATCGCGCGGTCTTGGCGGCAGCTGTCAGGTGCCGCTGGCTGCCTATGCGGAAGTCGAGCGCGACAGCCTGCGGTTACGCGCGTTGGTGGGCAATGCTGCGTCCGGCGAATATGTCGAAGCCGAGGTGCGCGGACCGATCGCCGATCCGGCAGCGCTCGCATCTCAGGTCGTCGAGCGCCTGATGACGCTCGGCGCCTTGAGGTTGCTTGGTTCTGGTTGACCGAGGTTCTCGCGGAATGGTTGTCATCGTGACGCGGCCCGCAAATGCCGGCCAGCGTCTCTTCGATCGAGTCGCCGAGCGCGGCCATCAGGCGGTATGGTGGCCTGCGTTTGATATCGGCACGGCACCCGACGCCGAAGCGGCACGCGTGGCATTGTCACGTCTGTCGCACTATCAGCTTGCGATCTTCGTCAGTGCGAGTGCGGTGAGCGCGACGCGCGCTTTGCTCAACACCGAATGGCCGACGCGCACCGTGATCGGAGCGGTCGGCGAGTCGACGCGCGTGGCAATCGAGACCGAGTTACAGCCCGTCGCAGACGCCACTGTCATCGCGCCGGGCGATGGGGGCGAATCGGGATCGGAAGCGTTTTGGCGCGCCTGGCAAGCCGGCGCGCACCGCGCGCGTCGTGTTCTGCTGTTACGCGCTGAGGAGGGTCGAAACTGGCTCGCCGATCGTTTCAGAGAAACGGGCGCTGAAGTCGATGCCATCGCTGTCTATGCGCGCCGGCCGCGCAATCTGTCCGCCGAGGAACGATCAGAGCTTCAACGGTTGATTGCGGACCGTAAGCTCGCAGTGGCTGTTTTCAGCAGCACGGAGGCGGTCGCCGCCCTGGATGCGCAGGTGGGTGCTGCCGGTCAGGACTGGTTGCGCGCTGGCACCGCCATCGCCTGCCACCCCCGAATTGCAGATCGGTTGACGTCGAATGGCTACTCGCGTGTGCTGGACACCACATTCGACGATGATTCAATCATCGCCAAGCTAGAATCGATTTGCACCGAGCGTTCGAAAAACCGGCGCGAGGTGTAGTCGCGACCGCACCACAACCCGCGAGCGTCAAGCTTCGCAACTACCTTCGGTTTCGCAAGGCCGTGGCAGACGAAATACCGCAGATATCGCCGACGCCAGCAAATGCCGCTGCGGTAGAGGCTCGCACCTCGCCACGGGCCTCCTTCGAGGTCAATCATCGCGCTCTGCTCTCGATCGCGATCACTGCGCTGGTCGTTGCGGTGTTCGCGGCCGGGTATGCGTATCGCCAACTCGGGAATGTGAAACGCGAAACAGCACGCCGGTTGGCCGAGCTTCAACAGATCGTGTCGACGGCTAATGATGCGGCTAACCGTGCCGACGCCGAGGCACGCGCCGCGCGCCAGCAGGCTGCAGTGGTTGAAGCGCGCCTGGCGGAGGAGCTGGGGCAGCGTGAAGCGCTCGAGCAGCTGTACTCCGACCTGTCGCGAGGCCGCGACGAGGCGGTGCTGGTCGAAGTCGAGCGTCTTATCACGCTGGCTGCGCAGGAACTGCAGTTAAGTGGCAATGCGGCCACCGCGTTGGCAGCCTTGCAGACTGCCGATGTACGCCTGTCACGCTCGGACAACGCGCGCTTTGTGCCCTTGCGACGAGTTCTGGCCCGCGACATCGAGAGGCTGAAGGCGGCGCCGACAGTTGATTTCACCGGCATTGCCTTGAAGCTTGATCAGCTTGCATCGTCGGTTGATGGCTGGCCGTTGCTTGCACAGATCAGCGCGTCAGCCGCGACTGTCCCCGCGCAGGATGCGGGTGCTGCAGCCACGTCGTCGGATTCGCGATGGTGGCAGCGTCGATTGCGCGCGCTACAAAACGAACTGGGTGAATATCGCGATCTGATTCGAATCCGCCAAGTCGGTTCACCCGAATCCATTTTGCTCGATTCACAGCAGCAGACGCTGGTGCGACAACAGTTGCGGCTGCGACTGCTCAACGCGCGCCAGGCGCTGCTGGCGCGCAACGATCGGCTCTATCGGGCCGATCTGTCCGAGGCACAGGCCTTGATGCTTCGCTACGTCGATACGCGAACGCCGCAAGCAGCCAGCGCCGTGGTACAGCTGAAGCAACTGGCATCGACCGCACTGTCAGTCGATCTTCCGGCTATTGGTGACAGCGTGTCAGCGGTGCGGTCGCTGCGGACCGCGGGTCGTTAGCAAACGCCGATGCGCTGGCTGGGTTCGGCGTTGTTGTTGGCGCTGCTTGCAGCAGTGACGGCGCTGTTTTTGAGCGCCAATTTGGGCAACATCGCGCTGTTCGTCCCGCCGTATCGCATCGACTTATCCTTGAACCTCGCGCTGATCGCGCTCGTGCTGCTGCTCGCCGCGGTTTACTGGACCGCGCGGGTGGTGCAAAAGATGGTCGATTTTCCGCAGCAGGTGCGCTTGTATCGCGCCCGGCGCGAAGAAATCGGCGGTAGCCAGGCCTTGGTCGAGACGGTGAAGAATTTTCTTGAAGGGCGTTTCGCGCGCGCCGAAAAATCCGCCCGCGCTGCGCAATCGTCGTCCTCGACAGCGGGAATAGCCGCATTGATCGGCGCGCGCGCAGCGCACCGTATGCAGGAATACACGCGGCGCGACGAATGGCTGCAGAGCGCAGAGCTCGATCGTGCGATCGAAACTGCGCGGCTTGTTACCGGCGCCGAAATGCTGACAGAGCAGCGCCAGAACGATGCTGCGCTGTCCGCGATCGCGCGGCTGCAAGGCGAGGGGCGCCGGCACATCCACGCGATGCGAATCGCGCTCAGCGCAAACCTGCAGGCAGGACGTTGGGACGACGCGCTGAAGGCTGTGCGACTTCTGAAAAAGCGAAACGCGCTGCATCCGATCGCGGCGCGCAAGCTCAAGCATGCGATCTATCGCGAGCTGATCGTTGCGCAAAGCCATGACCCGATCGCGCTCGAAGCCATGTGGCGGCTGGTACCCGAAACGGAGCGGCAGCTGCCAGAGATTGCGTTGGATGCCGCGCGCTTGTTCAACGACTCAGGCGCAAATCTGGGCCAGCTGGCGATCGGGACAATCGTTGCGGCACTGCAGAAGTCGCCCGGCGATTGGGACGAATCGGCACGCCGTTTGATTGATGAATATGCGCGTGCGCAGGTCGTGCCGGCGCGTGATCAGCTCGAACGTGTTGAAGCCTGGCTCAAGCTCGCGCCGCAAGGATCGATTCGCGCAGCGCTGCAGCGCGCAGCCGGTGTCATCTGTTTGCGCGAGCAGCTTTGGGGAAAATCGAAAACGTACTTGCTCGAAAGCCTGGGTGCCGAGCGAGTTCCGGTGACGCTGCTCGCACTGGCGCAATTGGCCGACGCGATCGGCGACCGCGCCGAAGCCGCGGCGTATTTCAAGCAAGCAGCCGTTGCATTTGCCAGTGCTTCTGGCGCGGCGCCCGACTCGCCCGTCACGCTTTGGCGTGGTCAGCGCGACTCCGCGAATTAGTGGAAGTTGCTTGCTTGACAGCGGCCAGTGCACCCCCATACTTGGTAGACGCACGGCGTAACCGATGCGCCCCAGGGAGAAACGCAAATGAAACTCGCCTCGCTTTCGCTCGTAATGGCGCTCGTTGCCGGCGTCGTTGCGCCCGCCGCCGCGCAGACGACGATCAAGTTGGGTTACGCGACCAGTCCGACCTCGCACTATGGAGTCGGTTCGAACGCATTTTGCGAAGAAGTCGAGAAGCGCACCAGCGGTCGCTACAAGTGCCAGCAATTTCCAGGATCCGCGCTGGGTGGCGAGCGCGAGATGATCGAAGCGGTGCAACTGGGCACGCTCGATATCGTCAATACATCGACGGGCCCGCTGGGCAATTTCGTCCCTGAGGTCAACATCGTCGACATTCCGTTTCTGTTTCGGGACTATGAGCACGCTCGCAAGGTGCTGGATGGTCCGATTGGCGATGACCTTCGCGCGAAGTTTCCTGCGAAGGGCCTGATTGCGCTGGCGTGGACCGAGAACGGGTTTCGGCACATCACGAATAGCAAGCGACCCATCGTGAAGCCGGAGGATGCGAGGGGTCTGAAGATCCGCAGCATGCAGAACAAAGTTCACATGCAGGCATTTCAGTCGATCGGAATTCAGCCGACACCAATGGCCTTTCCAGAGCTGTTCGGCGCCTTGCAGACCGGCGTGGTCGACGGTCAGGAAAATCCAATTCCAGTGATTCTTTCGGCCAAGTTTTCGCAGGTGCAAAAATATCTGTCGTTGACCGGCCACGTGTACTCACCGGCGGTGCTGATCGTTTCGCCGGCACTGTGGAACAAGCTGTCGGATGCTGACAAGAAGGCGTTTACCGAAGCGGGCAAGGTGGCCTCGGCCGCGCAACGCAAGAAGGTCAACGACGACGAGCGCGACGGCATCGCGCAACTGCGTGCCAACGGAATGGAAGTCGTTACCGCCGTCGACAACCAGGCGTTTCGCAACGCGATGACGCCCGTGTGGGCGGATTTCGCCAAACAATTTGGCGCCGAAAACATCCGGCAGATTCAGGAGTTCAAATGACACGAAGTCGAACCCCGATATTCGTTCAAGCTAACTTCGCGTAGCGAAACTTAACGGCCGCAGTCCCGGCCAGAAACAAAGCATGAAGAAGATTTCAGACTTCATAGTCTGCATGGTCGTGTCTACAAGGGCAGGGCGGCGGAACCGAGCAGCATCAGCACGCCGGAGATCGTAAGCGACACGGCAACGTGCTCCGCGGATTCGGTTTCTCTTATTCCCAGCAATCTGCGGTTGCCGCTGGCCCACCAGCCGCAGCTAATCAGGAACGCAATGGCGAGAAGCAGTATTCCGGGCAATAGCACAAGGGTCAGACCCGCGACGTACATCGGAATCGAACCGATGATCGCGACGGCAATGCCGCGCCCCCAGCACAACGGCCGAGAATAAACCCTCAGCAACGCGACGCCCACCAGCCCGAGCACGATCGGCCACATCGTGACGCCGGCCCAGAGGGCGAAAAACGGCTGCCAGTCGCGGCCGCGCTGCACCGAGTAACCGAGGGCATAGTTCCAATCGGTATTGAAGTGGCGAATCCCGATTTCGCTGGCGAGCGCAATGCCGAATGCACCGACGGACGCCAGCGCCAACAACATTATCGGCAGCCGGCGGTCATCGAATCGTGATTCGACCGCATCCCACCAAGAGTCCGGGTCAGTGACAGCGTGCATCGGTTGGAGCATTGATAAAGAAGGCCCGCCGCGAACGCGGGCCCCTTTAAACACTCCTTCTGATCAGGCGGCAACGGTACTGACAGTATCGCCGCGCAGGTTTGGATAGCGTACGTGCTCGACGAAGTCCTGTGTATCGCGGCTCGGCTCCTTGGTCAAGGCGCTGACGACGATCAGTGTGATCAAGCCGATGGGCAAGCCGAATACACCGGCCGATATCGGCTGGATACCGAACCACAGATCCATCTTCGTGGTGCCGAACCATTCGATGAACTGCGGGTAAGTGTGTGACATGTAGTACAGACAGACACCGAGACCACCCACCATGCCCGCGATGCATCCCCATTTGTTGGCACGCTTCCAAAACACACCCATGACCAGCGCTGGGAAAAATGCCGAAGCCGCCATCGAAAACGCCGCCCCCACCAGGAACAGAATATTGCCCGGCTTCTGCGACGTGACCCAAGCGGCGAACAATGCCACCACAAGCAGCAGTATCTTGGAGATCAACACCCGTTTTTGCGTGGATGTGTTGGGATTGATCATCTTGTAATACAGGTCATGCGATAGCGCATTGGCGATCGTCAACAGCAGTCCATCCGCCGTTGAGAGCGCCGCAGCGAGACCACCGGCAGCCACCAGACCGGAGATGACGTACGGCAACCCCGCGATCTCCGGCGTAGCGAGCACGATAATGTCGCCCCCCAGAGTTATTTCGGCTAGCTGCACGATCCCGTCCCGATTCACATCGGTGATAGACATCAACGTCGGGTCAATCGTTGCCCAGGCGGCCACCCACCCCGGCAAGTTCGCAAAAGCGGAGCCCACCACGTTGTGATAGACCTCATACTTGACGAGAACCGCCAGTGCCGGCGCTGTGAAGTACAAAAGGAAGATGAAGAACAGCGACCAGAACACCGATTGGCGTGCCTGCTGCACCGATGGTGTGGTGTAGTAGCGCATCAGGATGTGCGGCAGGGCGGCCGTGCCGAACATCATGCAGAACGTCAGCGCCAGGAAATTCCAGCGCTTGGTGTTGCGTTCGGCCTCACCCGCGGCCCCGGTTTTGTTGGTCGGGTACGGTTCGGCGTGATGGAAGGGAGGAGCGGACTTGGCGTTATTGGACGCCACTTGCTTGTTCCACGCAGTTCGCGCATCGTCGATTGACGCCGGATAATCCGTCACCGCCTTTTCCGCTGCACGAATGTCCGGTGCGCTGGCATTGGCCGCCTTCAGGTCTTCCACCCGCTTGGCAGCTGCAGCGCGGCCCGCTTCCCATGACGCCGGCAGTGCATCGACCCGCGCCTTGGCGTCGGCCGCGTTCTTCTTGTAGATGTCGCGCACCGCGATTTCGGCCGGCGCGGTGCGCAGCTCCTCTGCCTTGGCGGTGACGTCCTGCAGCACCTTGCCGTAGACCAACTGCGGAATCGGAACGCCGGTGATCTTTACCGAGAGCCAGACGACCGGAATCATGTACGCAATGATCAGAATGATGTACTGCGCCACCTG
>JBDUCU010000164.1:0-5091 GCA_040003315.1 Burkholderiaceae bacterium
GATTGGCGCGGATCTCAGCCGGCGTGCCCGTCGCGATCAGCTGACCATAGACAAGCACGGAGATCCGATCGGCAAGATCGAACACCACATTCATGTCGTGCTCGACCATTACCAGCGTACGGTCCTGCGTGACATCGCGAATCAGCTCGACCGCGCGGCGGCTCTCACCGCGGCTCATTCCCGCCGTCGGCTCATCGAGCAGAATGACGTCCGCCCCACCGGCGATGGTGATACCGATCTCGAGCGCGCGCTGCTCGGCGTACGTCAGCAGGCCGGCCGCGATCTCGCGGCGGCGCTTCAGGCCCACCCGTTCAAGAATCGCTTCGGCACGTTCCTCCGCGTCACTCAGCTTGTTCAGATTTTTCCAGAACGAGTAGCGATGGCCGAGCGACCACAACGCCGAACACCGCAGATTCTCGAATGCTGACAGCCGATGAAAAAGATTGGTGATCTGGAAGCTGCGCGACAACCCAAGCCGGTTGATCTGGTACGGCTTGCGATGGGTGATGTCGAACCCGTTGAGCCACATGCGCCCTGACGTCGGCACGAATCGGCCGCTGATCAGATTGAACAAGGTCGACTTGCCCGCGCCGTTCGGGCCGATGATGGCATGCCGCTCACCGCGCGCTATTTGCAGCGAAATTCCGCGGATGATTTCGGTGCGGCCAAATCGCTTATTGACCTGATGCAGTTCGAGCGCGACCGCTGACGAAGGATGCGCGCTCATGCGTTGTCGCGAACCCAATCTTCGATTTCCACCTGGACGGCGTCCCACTGCTGTTTAAAGCGCCGCCGGTAGAACTCGAATGCGACCGATGCAGCCGCGACGATCGACACCGAAAACAACCACGCCGGAGCGCGCTCGGTGTCGAATGAGATTCCGAATAGCCGCACGATCGGACCTTGCCCGACGTTAAGCGTGACGTGGTACATCAGCTCGATCAGCAGCACGGTACCGAAGGCCAGTGCAAGCGCGCTCGCCATCACTCCGAAGTAGGGATCGCGCAGCCGCCGAAATTTCTTGAATCTGACCACGCGCAGATTCATCAGGATGAGACTCGACAAACCACCCGGGGCGTACATCACCAGCAGAACGAAGAACACGCCGAGATAAAGCTGCCAAGCCTTGGTGTACTCGGAGAGCGCGACTGCGAAGAACACGAATACCACCGCGCCGAGAATCGGGCCGAAGAAGAACGCCGCGCCGCCGATAAATGCAGCCAGCAGAACGCCGCCGGATCGCACCGCGCTGACGTTTTCCGCGCTGACGATCTCGAAGTTAATCGCGGTTAGCGCACCCGCGATGCCGGCAAAAAAACTCGACAAAATCAGCATCAGCCAGCGCACGCGCTGCGTGCTGTAACCGATAAATTCGGCGCGCTCCGGGTTGTCGCGCACGGCGTTCGCAATCCGGCCCAGTGGGGTCTGTGTCAGTGCGTACATCGCGACGATGCACACTAAGCACCAGACGGCGATCAGGTAGTAGACCTGGATCTGCGGGCCGAATGTGATCGACGCGATTCCCAAGAAGGGCCGGCCGCCCGCACGATCGGCGGTGATGCCGCCTTCGCCGCCAAAAAATCCCGGGAACATCAGCGACGCTGCAAACACCATCTCGCCAAGGCCAAGGGTGATCATCGCGAACGGCGTGCCTGCGCGCCGCGTCGTCAAATAGCCGAAGATCACGCCGAACAATGCGCCCGCTGCGCCGCCGATCAGCGGCAGCAACGAAGTCGGCCACAGCAGAGTGCCAGCACCGATCCAGCGCATCGCATGGATCGCGAAGAATGCTCCCAGACCCGAATACACCGCGTGCCCGAAGCTCAACATCCCGCTTTGGCCGAGCAGCATGTTGTAGGACAGCGCGAAGATCATCGTGATGCCCATTTGTGACAGCAAAGTCAGCGCAAATCCTTTGCTGAAGAAAATGGGCAATGTCAGAAACACCGCGGCTGTCAGGCCCCAGACCACCCAGCGGCCGAAGTTGAGCGGCTTAAACGCAAGCGCCTGCACCTCAATCCTCACGCGTGCCAAGCAGACCCTTTGGTCGCACGATCAGGATCAACACGAGCACGAGGTATGGCAGCACCGGCGCGACCTGCGACAGCGTTAACCGCAGGACGTCATAGCCCGGTGTCGCCGCATCGACCGTCCTGCCGAGCGAGCCGGCCAGCTTCGCAAACGACCAATCCGACACCTTGCCAAAACTTTCGAGCAGCCCGATCGCCAGCGCCGCGATGAATGCGCCGGCGAGCGAACCCATGCCACCGACGACGATCACCACGAACACGATGGCGCCTACCGTTCCTGCCATCGCGGGCTCGGTGACGAATGCGTTGCCGCCGACGACGCCTGCCAGCCCGGCAAGTGCGCAACCTCCTCCGAAAACGAGCATGAACACGCGCGGGACGTTATGCCCGAGCGCTTCGACTTGCTGCGGATGAGTCAGCGCCGCTTGTATTACCAGCCCGATGCGGGTCCTGGTCAGCAGCAGCCAGATCGCGATCAGCATGCCGATCGCGACCGACATCATGAACATTCGGTATTCCGGGAACGTGATGCCGACGCGTTGCAGCCAGGCAACCGGACCATCGAGCTCCGGCGGCACTCGATAGCCCACCGCTGCGCGCCCCCAAATGACCTGCACCAGCTCGACAATGATGTAGGACAGACCAAAGGTGAAAAGCAACTCCGGTACATGCCCCCATTTGTGCACTCGGCGCAATCCCCATCGCTCCACTGCAGCACCGACGAAGAACAGCACGAGCGGCGCCAGTACCAGCGCCGCCCAGAAGCCGAGCCAGGTGCTGATCTGATACGCCGCGTAAGCCCCGAGCATGTAAAAACTGGCGTGCGCAAAGTTCAGCACGCCCATCATCGAGAAGATCAGAGTCAGACCGGCAGCGAGCATGAATAGAAGCAGCCCGTAGCTGATGCCATAGAGCGCCTGGCTGATCGTCGCTTCCACGAGTGCGAGGGGAAAAGGGCCCGGTAGATCCGGGCCGTCAGCTTGCTTACTGGTTGATCAAGGGCGTGCCGGACGCTTCATGTTGCAGCTCGTCGGCTGCGTTGCGACATAAGTCGGATACGCCACTTCCGTCTTCCATGTGTATCCGGTTTTCTCGATGTCGTGCTTGTTGGCGCCCGCGACCTTGGTCCACGATGCAATCCACAGCGGCTGCAGCAGCTGATGATCCGACGCGCGCATTTCGATCTCGCCGTGCATGCTCGCCAGTTTCGCCCCTTCCATCGCATATGCAACCGACAGAGGCTCGGTTGATTTCGAGCGCTTCATCGCATCGGCCAGCAACGTCAGCGACGTATAGGTCGCCACCGTATAGAACTCTTCGTTGAAGCGCTTCTTGAAATCGTTGTACATCTGCTCGCCGGGGTAGCCGGTGATGTTTGGGTGCCAGTACGCCACCATCCGCACGCGGTCCTCCCCGGCCGGTCCGACTGCGGTCGGCGTGCCGATCACACCGGCGTAGTACGTATAGAAGTTTGCGTTCAACCCGGCCTCGCGCGCTGCACGCACCAGCAGCGCCAGATCCGGGCCCCAGTTGCCGGTTATCACCGTATCGGCGTTAGCGGCGCGCATCTTGGCGATGTACGGCGAAAAGTCACGCACCTGACCGAGCGGATGCAGATCGTCGCCAACGATCTTGATGTCCGGACGCTTGCGGGCCAGCAACTCCTTTGCAACGCGCGACACCTGATGCCCGTGCGAGTAATTCTGGTTGATCAAGAATACATTCTTGACCTCGGGACGATCCTTGATGTACGTGGTCAACGCCTCCATCTTCATGTCGGTATTGGCGTCAAACCTGAAATGCCAGAAGCTGCACTTGCTGTTGGTCAGGTCGGGATCGACCGCGGCATAGTTGAGGAACAGGATCGACTGATTCGGATTGCGCTCGTTGTGCTTCTCGATTGCGTCGCTAAGCGCCAGTGCTGCACCCGATCCGTTGCCCTGGGCGACATAGCGAATTCCCTGATCGATCACTTGCTTGAGCGCCGTCAGTGATTCCTGTGGCGACGCCTTGTTGTCGAACGACACCAGCTCGAATTTGATACCTGGCCCGGCGAGCTGCTGCGCGTTGACGATGTCGGCGACGAACTGAAAATGCTTCAGCTGATTCGCTCCGACCGCTGCGAATGGACCCGACAGCGGATCGATGAAAGCGATACGAACCGTTTGCTGAGTGCCGCCTGCCTTGGTTTGAGCAGTAACCGGCAGGGCACAAATCACCGCGGAGGCTGCGGCGATGCAACTGATGAGTCGGCGGCGATCCATATTCCGTGTCTCCTATTGTTTTAGGTCTGCAAGAAGAATACTAAGCGCTGGAGCCAGTCAATGCTCAAGCCGGCAGACGATGATCGCGAAATTGGTCGCGCAGCTTCGTCTTCAGGATCTTGCCAGTGGCGCCGAGCGGTAACGATTCAACGAACACCACATCGTCGGGCACCTGCCATTTCGCAACCCGCCCTTGGTAATAGGCCAGCATTTCCTCGCGTGTCACCCGCGCATCCGGCTTCTTGACGACGACCAGCAGAGGCCGCTCGTCCCATTTCGGATGTGCCGCCGCGATACACGCCGCCATTTGCACCGCCGGATGCGATACCGCGATGTTCTCGATTTCGATCGAGCTGATCCACTCCCCCCCCGACTTGATCACATCCTTGGTGCGATCGGTGATGCGCATATAGCCATCGGCGTCGATCGTCGATACGTCGCCGGTCGGAAACCACTGCCTGCCTTGCCCATCGTCGCGCAGCGGTTTCTCGCCACTGTTAAAGTACTCACGCACGACCCATGGGCCGCGCACCAGCAGATTGCCAAACGCCACCCCATCCCAGGGCAAGTCGGCGCCCGCGTCATCGACGATCTTCATATCCACGCCAAAGAGCGCCCTTCCCTGCTTGTATTGAACCGGTAAACGCTCGTCGGGCGACCAGTCCGAGTGCTTGTGCTTGAACGTGCAGGTGGTCCCGAGCGGGCTCATCTCGGTCATACCCCATGCGTGCAGGACATGCACTCCGTACTTTTCCTGAAACAGCTTGATCATCGCCGGCGGGCACGCGGAGCCGCCG
>JBDUCU010000059.1:0-16996 GCA_040003315.1 Burkholderiaceae bacterium
ACTATGGGGAAGAACGGTTTGCTGCATCGATTGCAAAGGCGATTGTTGCTCGCCGTGGCGATGGGCAACCAGGCCGAGGCCGGCCGCTATCGACGCCCGCTGAGCTTGCCCGCGTCGTTGCGAGCGCGGTCACTAAAGGCCGCAAGAGCAGTAACGACGGGGCTCAGCATCCGGCCACGCGGACGTTTCAGGCTATACGGATTCACATCAATCAAGAGCTTGAGGAATTGGCGCTAACACTCGAACAGGCGGGGGCGATGCTCGTGACCGACGGTCGGTTGGTGGCGATCAGCTTCCATTCGCTGGAGGATCGGATCGTCAAGCGCTTCATCGATACTCGTCATCATCGCGATCGACACGCGGCACTCGACCGCCGCCTTCCGCTGCGTGCGGACCAGCTTCCGCGCGCAACGCTGGTTGGGCTTGCGCGCGTGCGTCCAGGCGCGGCCGAGGTGGCTGCCAACCCTCGTGCACGCAGCGCGGTGATGCGCGTGGCGAGCCGCACCGCCGAGCCATGGACGGAGGCGGATCGATGATCCGCCGCGCCATTCCCCTGCTGCTCGGTCTGCTTTTGTTCGCATCAGCGCTGGCACTCGTGACTGCGCAGCATCGTTCTCGTTCCTTGTTCATCGATCTCGAGCGATCGCAGCTCGATGGCAAGCGCCTGGACGTCGAATTCGAGCGCCTGCGTATCGAGCAGGCGCGCCTGTCACAGCCGGCACACGTCGAAAGCGAGGCGCGAAAGATCGGGCTAAAGCCGATCGACGCGAGTCGCACAGTGTTCCTGAATTTGCCTGCTGCAGAGGCAAAAAAATGAAGGCGACGGCTCGCGGTTCAGCGGCAAACCGGCCGCGCGCGCGCCGCGATCGCGCGGACAGCGTCGGCTTTCACGCGAATCCGCTTCTCAGCGTCGCATTGCCGGCGTGGCGCTCGAAGCTGATGCTGTTCGTGCTCTTCGTCGCTTTCGTTGCGCTCGCCGGTAGGGTTTTCTATTTGATGGGCGGTGTGTCGACCGGCTTTCTGCAGCGACAGGGAGAAGCTCGATACGCGCGCACGCTCGATATCCCCGGCACACGCGGTCGCATTACCGATCGAAACGGCGTGGTGCTGGCAGCCTCTATTCCGGCGCGGGCGATATGGGCTATTCCCGAAGACATCAGCGCCACCCCCGAGCAACTGAACACGCTGGCGCGGCTGCTACAGATGAGCGTCGCCGAGTTGAAGCGGCGGCTCGCTGACGATGATCGCTCTTTCGTCTATTTGCGACGGCAGGTCGACTCGGACGTCGCCGATCGCATTGCAGGGCTGCAGCTCGCGGGTATTCATTCCACCCGCGAGTTCAAGCGGCACTATCCAGAGGGCGCGACAAACGCGCACGTGATCGGTTTCACCAACGTCGAAGATCGAGGCCAGGAGGGAATCGAGCTGGCGCATGAGCGCCTGCTGGGCGGCCGCGCGGGTAGCCGACGAGTCATCAAAGACCGGCTCGGACGCGTGGTGGAAGACGCATGGCTGCGCGAACCGCTCGACGGCAAGGATCTGACGCTGTCGATCGACAACAGAATCCAGTACATCGCGAACGTGGCACTCAAGGACGCTCTCGACAAGAGTCGAGCGAAAGCGGGCGCTGCGATCGTGTTCGACGTGCGCACCGGTGAGGTTCTGGCGCTCGCGAATTTGCCGAGCTTCGATCCGAATCTCCGTGGCCGACTGGCAGGCGATGCGATTCGCAATCGAGTGCTGACCGATACATTCGAGCCGGGCTCGACGATGAAGCCCTTTTCGATCGCCGCCGCGTTGGACGCGGGCAAGGTCCGCGCAGATACGCGGATCCAAACAGCGCCCGGGCGCCTGACTGTCGGCAACCGCACGATCGGTGACGCCCACATGCATGGCATTTTGAGCGTCGAGGAAATCGTCGCGAAGTCGAGCAACGTGGGTACCGCAAAGATCGCGCTTGAGTTGCCCGCGCAAACGCTGTGGGACACCTATACCAATGTTGGTTTCGGCCAGGCGCCGAGGCTGGACTTCCCTGGAGCTGTCGCCGGCCGATTACGCCCCGCCAAGACATGGCGACCGATCGAGCAGGCAACGATTTCGTATGGACACGGCGTGTCGGTGACACTGGTTCAGCTGGCACGCGCGTACTCAGCATTCGCCACTGACGGTGTCCTCGTGCCGCTGACTTTGCTGAAGGCCGATGCCAGCGCGGTGCCGGTGCGCGCGATGTCACCCGAAACCGCAAGGGCGGTGCGCAAGATGCTGGAAATGGCTGTCGGTCCGGAAGGCACTGCGCCAGCGGCGCGGATTCCCGGTTATCGAGTCGCTGGCAAGACCGGCACCGCGTACAAGATCAAGAACGGCCAGTACGTGCGCGAGTACGTCGCATCGTTCGTTGGATTTGCGCCGGTATCGGATCCGCGGATCGTTGTCGCAGTGATGATCGACGAGCCGGCGGGTGCGCACTATGGCGGGCAAGTCGCCGCACCGGTGTTCGCGCAGATCACCGCCAGTGCGTTGCGCACGTTGCAGGTTGCTCCCGACGCACCTCTCGAGCCGAGCCGCGAAATGATCGCGCTGCGGCGTACGCCATGAGCCCGATGGCGCGGTCTCGTGGTGACGCTTCGCTGCCAAAGACTGCGCGCGATGCATTGTCGTGGCTGCGGCACGCAGCGCCGTCGGTATTCCGTGACCGGCGCGACTTGCATGTGGATAGTCGATTGGTGAGGCCGGGTGACGTGTTCATTGCGCTGCGCGGCGAGACTGTCGATGGGCGCGACTACCTTTCCGCTGCGGCAGCCAACGGTGCGGTCGCAGCCTTGGTCGATGCCTCCGGTTGGCATGCGCGATCGGCTTCAGGAGTCGCCAGGCTCTCCGTTCTGCCGGTGAAAGACCTGCGCGGCGTGGCGGGTCCGCTAGCGGCCGACTTTTATCGCCATCCGAGCGGACACCTGCTGTCGATCGGGGTCACCGGCACCAACGGCAAGACGTCGTCGACGCAGTGGATTGCGCAACTGCTAACGCGTACGGGGCGTCGCTGCGCAGTAATCGGCACGATCGGTGTCGGTTTTGCCGGCGAGCTGCTGAACCGAACATCACTGACTACACCCGATCCAGTTTCGTTGCAACGCGAAGTGCGCGCTCTGCTTGATGCGGGCGCGCATGCGCTGGCGATGGAGGTGTCGTCAATCGGGCTGCAGCAAGGGCGTTTGCAGGGCATGAAGGTCGATGTCGCGCTGTTTACCAATCTGACACGCGACCATCTCGACTACCACGGCACGATGGAGCAGTACGAGACTGCCAAGGCGCTGCTGTTCGACTGGCCGACGCTGACGCATGCTGTCATCAATTTCGACGATCCCGCCGGCCGGCGTCTAGTCGGCCGCTTGATCGAGCGCGGCGTCGACGTGATCGGTTACAGCGCCAGCGATGCGGGCGCCGACGAAGCCGCCCATTTTGCAGCCGCGCATCAGGTTCAGTACCTGCTGACCGCGCGGCGCGTGCGCACCACTGCTGCCGGGCTTGCATTTGAAGCGGAGCTTGGTGGCGTGCGAATTTCGGTCGAAGTCCCGCTGCTTGGGCAATTCAACGTTGAGAATCTGCTCGGCGTGCTGGGCGTGATGCACGCGTGCGGTATTGCGTTCGAGCGCGCGGTCGAGGCTTTGCCGACGCTGGAGTCACCGCGGGGCCGCATGCAGCAGGTCGCGATGCACGATGCGCCGCTCGCGGTCGTCGACTACGCGCATACGCCCGACGCATTAGCTAAGGCGCTCGCGGCATTGCGACCCCTCGCGAGTGCACGCGGCGGCAAGCTCTGGGTAGTGTTCGGAGCGGGTGGCGACCGCGATGCGGGCAAGCGCGCGCCGATGGGAGCGGCGGCCGCGGCGGGCGCCGACGTCGTCGTGGTCACCAGTGACAACCCGCGCAGCGAAGATGCCAAAGTAATTTGTTCGCAGGTCACGGCAGGTGCAATCGACGCGCGCGCGGTTGTCACGATCGTCGAGCGGGCCGCGGCGATCGGCCATGCGATGGCGCATGCATCGCCCGGCGACGTCGTGTTGATCGCGGGCAAAGGCCATGAGGACTATCAGATCGTCGGTGCGCAGAGATTGCCGTTTTCCGACGTTGCCCACGCGCGCGCAGCGCTCGCGCGGCGCAGCGCCTCGTCGAGCGACGCATGAGCGCACTGATGAGCGTCGGCGAACTTGGCCGAATCGGGTCGTCCGAAGGCACACCTGTCGATGTAATGGGTGACGCGCGCGTCGGATTCTCAAGTGTGTCGACCGATTCACGTTCGTTGTTGGCGGGGGCTCTGTTTGTAGCGCTGACCGGCGAGCGTTTTGACGGGCATGACTACGTCGCGCAGGCGCGCGCAAAGGGCGCCGCGGCTGCGTTGGTCGAACGCGCAGTCGACATCGATATGCCACAGGTCGTGGTGGCCAACAGCAAGCGCGCATTCGGGATCGCCGCGGCGAACTGGCGTTCGCGCTTCGCGCTGCCGGTGATTGCAGTCGCGGGCAGCAACGGCAAGACGACGGTCACGCAAATGATCGCGGCGATTCTGGCCGCCGCGTATGGCGGAAAAGGGCGGTTGGCCACGCGCGGAAATCTGAACAACGATATTGGGGTGCCGCTGATGCTGTGGCAGCTCTCGAAGCAGCATCGCGCCGCGGTGTTCGAACTCGGCATGAATCACCCCGGCGAGATCGCGTACCTCGCCGAACTGGTGCAGCCGACGGTGACGCTTGTTAACAATGCGCAGCGCGAGCACCAGGAATTCATGCAGTCGGTCGAAGCCACTGCGAATGAAAACGGTGAGGCGATTGCTGCCCTGTCGGACGACGGCGTCGCCGTGTTCCCCGCCGATGATGCGCATGCGGCTGTCTGGCGGCAATGCGCTGGCACTCGACGCGTGGTCGATTTCGCTCTGGACGCTTCGGCAGCGGTGACCGCGACTTTTGCTGCCGACAATGGCGGCACGAATCTCTCGCTGGCAACGCCTGGCGGCGTAATCGATGTGCGGGTGGCGACTAGCGGTCTGCATGATGTTCGCAATGCACTTGCAGCCGCGGCGTGTTCGATCGCCGCCGGCATTGCGCCCGCAGCAATCGCAAGCGGGCTGAATGCCTGGAGGCCAAGTCCAGGCCGCGGGATGGCGCTGAAAATGCCGCAGGGTGTGGTGATCGACGACAGCTACAACGCCAACCCGGATTCGGTCCGCGCTGCAATTGATCTGCTCGCTGCGGCGCCATCGCCGCGCGTGCTCGTTCTCGGAGATATGGGAGAAGTCGGGGTCAGGGGTCCCGAGTTTCATCGCGAAGTCGGCGGGCACGCGCGTGAGCGCGGAATTGATGCGTTGTTGGCGACTGGACCGCAGATGCGCGAAACGGTGCAGGCATTCGGGCCGAGTGCACGGCACTTTGACGACATCGATGCGCTGATCACCGCATTGCGAGCGACACTGGCTCCGAAGTCGACGGTGCTGGTCAAAGGCTCACGCTTCATGCGCATGGAGCGAGTCGTGCAGGCGCTGACCGCGCAGCAACTGGAAGGAACGCACTAGTGTTGCTCGAGTTATTCGAATGGCTGGCGCGCGACGTTCGTTCGTTCAACGTTTTTTCCTACCTGACGCTGCGCGCAGTGCTCGCCGCAGCGACCGCCTTGCTGATCGGCCTGGCAGCCGGGCCGTGGGTCATCCGACGGCTGGCGGCTCTAAAAATCGGCCAGGCCGTCCGCCACGACGGTCCGCAGAGTCATCTGACCAAGACCGGCACGCCGACGATGGGCGGCGCGCTGATACTCATCTCAATCGGTGTCACCACGATCTTGTGGGCGGATCTGTCGAACCGTTTCATCTGGGTCACGCTGATCGTGACACTGGGCTTCGGAATGATCGGCTGGATCGACGATTATCGGAAAGTCGTCCACGGCAATCCGAAAGGGATGAGTGCTCGCGAAAAATATGCATGGCAATCGGTGATCGGTCTCGCGGCTTCGTTCTACCTCGCGTTTGCAATCGCTGCACCTTCGACCGACCGTGTCGGCGACCTGATAGTGCAGTGGGTCAACCAGGGCTTCTACATCGACCTGCCGCCGCGCTCGGATCTGCTGGTGCCGTTTTTCAAGAACATCGCGTACCCGCTCGGCGTTTTCGGCTTCATCGTGCTGTCGTACCTCGTGATCGTCGGCACCAGCAATGCGGTGAACCTGACCGATGGCCTCGACGGTCTGGCGATCATGCCCACCGTGATGATCGGCGCTGCGCTCGGCGTCTTTGCCTATGTCGTGGGCCGCGCCGACTACGCGCGTTATCTGCTGTTTCCCTACATTCCGGGCGCGGGTGAGCTGGTGATCATCTGCGGTGCGATTGCCGGCGCCGGCCTGGCGTTTCTGTGGTTCAACGCGTACCCGGCTGAGGTTTTTATGGGCGACGTCGGTGCGCTCGCGCTCGGAGGCGCGCTCGGCACGATCGCGGTGATCACACGCCAGGAAATTGTGCTGTTCATTATGGGCGGCGTGTTCGTCGTCGAGACTATTTCGGTCATGTTGCAGGTGACCTATTTCAAGTCCACAGGCGGCCGACGCATTTTTCGAATGGCGCCGCTGCACCACCACTTCGAACTTTCGGGTTGGAAAGAAACGCAGGTCGTGGTTCGCTTCTGGATCATCACGATGATGTTGGTGCTGGTCGGCCTGTCGACGCTGAAGATTCGATGATTGATTCGCGCGCGCTTGTGATCGGACTCGGCGATAGCGGACTTGCGATGGCGCGGTTCTTCGCTGCGCGCGGCCGTGCAGTGCGGGTGGTCGATACGCGAGCGGAGCCACCACGTCTGGCGGAGCTGCGAGACGAATGGCCCGAAATCGAGTTTGTCGCCGGTGATTTTTCGGAAGCGATGCTCGACGAAGTGCAGATCGTTGCATTGAGTCCCGGGCTTTCGCCGACACGCTCGGCCGCGGCGCCGCTGGTAAAGGCGGCGTTGAAGCGCAAAGTCGAGGTGGTGGGAGAGATCGAGCTGTTTGCACGCGAGCTCGCGCGGTTGAAGGCTGAGCAGGGCTATGCGCCCATGATCGTCGGCGTGACCGGCACCAACGGCAAGACCACCACCACTCGGCTGGCAGGATTCATGATCGAAGCTGCTGGCAAACGCGTCGCAGTCGCCGGCAACATCTCTCCGGCTGCGCTCGATGTGCTGCGAACCCGACTTGCAGAAAACGATCTGCCCGATGTCTGGGTACTCGAGCTGTCGAGCTTTCAGCTGGCTACTACGCGCTCGCTGGTTTGCGATGCAGCCGCCGTTCTCAATGTCACCGAAGACCATCTCGACTGGCATTCCACGACGGAGTCGTACGTGGCGGCCAAGGCGCGAATTTTCACCGCCAAGACTGCGCGCGTGCTGAACAGGAACGATTCGGTGGTCGCCGCAATGACGGCGCGCAACGCCAATGTCACCACGTTCGGTGCCGATGCCCCGGCCGCGCCCAACGCCTATGGGATCGTCAGCGATCAGGGTGTCGCATGGCTGGCGTGGGCCGAAGCGGCAGACACATCGAATCGCCGCAAGAAAAGTGCTGATCAAACATTGGTGTCCGAGTTATTGATTCACCGCTTGATGCCGGTCGACGCGCTCGCGATGCGCGGCATCCACAACGCAATGAATGCACTGGCTGCGCTGGCGCTTGCGCGCGCAATCGGCTGCGCGCTGGCACCGATGATGCACGAGCTGCGCCGCTATCGCGGCGAGCCGCATCGGCTGCAGCTGATTGCGACGGTTGACGGCGTTGAGTATTACAACGACAGCAAGGGCACCAATGTCGGTGCGACGGTGGCTGCAATCGAAGGTCTCGCCGCGCGGCGACGAAAGCTGATCGTGATTCTGGGCGGAGAAGGTAAAGGGCAGGATTTTTCACCGCTGGCAGCGCCGGTCGCGCGCCACGTTCGACTGGCGGTACTGATTGGTCGCGATGCGTCTCTGATTCGGCAGGCGCTCCAATCCAAAGGGGTCAGAGTGCGCATCGTCGGAGCGGCGACGCTTGAAAAGGCCGTCACGCTAACAGCCAAGCACGCGAAAAGTGGTGATGCCGTTGTGCTGTCGCCGGCCTGCGCGAGCTTCGACATGTTTCGCAACTACGCGCATCGCGGTGAAGCCTTTGAGAATGCCGTGCGCGAAGTCGCCGGTGCAGCGCAGCCATGCTGAACGCCCTGCTCGGACTTGCGCGCGGGCCAGCAGGTGGCAGGCGAGCGCCGCGCCGTGAAGCGAGCGGAGCCTTTGCGTTCGCGGGTTCGGTCACCGGGCTCAACGGCTCCCCTGCGTTGTCGTCGCGTCACGTTGGGTTGCCTGCCATCGATGGGCCGCTGATCGGGGTCGTGCTGGCGTTGGTTCTGATTGGCACCGTGATGGTGTATTCGGCGTCGATATCGCTCTCCGACTCGCCCCGGTACAACGTTGCGCCCACCCATTTTCTGGTGCGTCACCTGTTTTCACTGGGCATCGCTCTAAGCGTCGCGGCGATCGTGTTTCAAATTCCGATTGCGGTGTGGCAACGGCTCGCGCCGCTGGTGTTCATCAGCGCGCTGGCGCTGCTGGTGATTGTTCTGATTCCCGGTGTGGGTCGAGGAGTCAATGGAGCGAAGCGTTGGATACAGCTTGGCATCCTGAATTTGCAACCATCCGAGCTGACGAAGATCGCGTGTGTTCTGTATGCCGCCAACTTTACGGTGCGCAAACAGGACTACATGAACCACTTTGCCAAGGGATTTCTGCCGATGGCGTTTGTGATGGGCGCGCTCGGTGTGCTGTTGCTGCTGCAACCGGACCTTGGCGCGTTTGGCGTGATCGTCGCAATCAGCATGGGAATTCTGTTCCTTGGCGGTGTCAACGGGCGGCTCTTCGCCGGAATCACCGCTGCGCTCGCATCGGTGTTCGCGCTCGTCATCTGGCTTTCGCCGTGGCGGCGCGAGCGCATATTCGCCTATCTCGATCCGTGGTCGGAAGGCAATGCACTCGGCAAGGCGTATCAGCTGTCGCATTCGCTGATCGCCTTCGGCCGTGGCGAGTGGCTCGGGGTCGGACTTGGCGGCAGCGTCGAAAAGCTGCATTACCTGCCTGAGGCGCATACCGATTTCATCCTTGCCGTGCTGGGCGAGGAGCTCGGCCTGATCGGCGTGGTCACGGTCGTCGTGCTCTTTTACTGGCTTGTCAAGCGTGCGTTCGAAATCGGGCGCCAGGCAATTGCGCTCGAGCGCACATTCGCCGGTCTCATCGCGCAGGGCATCGGGCTGTGGATCGGAGTGCAGACGTTTATCAACGTCGGTGTAGCAACCGGCTTGCTGCCGACCAAGGGCCTCACGTTGCCGCTGATGAGCTACGGCGGATCGGCGCTGCTGTCGACACTTGCCGCAATGGCGATACTGCTGCGAGTGGACCGAGAAAACCGAGTTCTGATGCGCGGAGGTCGCGCATGAGAACTCGGTTTCGTTGCAGGCTAACTTTGCATAACAAAGTTAAGGACCCGCAAGCGGCCGGCCGTAGACAAAACCGTGGCGCCGTAGGCGCCATGCTCGGGTATCGCGCATGAGTCACCTGATGGTTGTCGCAGCCGGGACGGGTGGCCATGTGATGCCCGGGGTCGCTGTCGCAGATGCATTGCGCGAACGCGGATGGTCGGTCAGTTGGCTCGGAACACGAAGCGGCATGGAACGCGAGCTGGTCGAGGCGCGTGGTATCGCGTTTGATGCGATTGATTTCGCGAGCTTGCGCGGCAAGGGCATTAGGACTTTGCTGCTCGGCGGATGGTCGCTGCTGAGAGCGCTGTGGCAAAGCCGGGCGCTGATTCGTGCACGCAAGCCGCGAGCGTTGTTTTCAACCGGCGGCTATGTCGCAGTGCCGGCTGGAATGGCGGCCAGCACGCTCGGTGTGCCCCTGATCCTGCTCAATTCCGATGCGGCACCGTTGATGTCGACCCGGATGCTGAAGGGGCTTGCGTCGGCGGTGCTATGCGGCTTCGATGGCGCCGCGGCAAAAGCTGCTGGAGCGAAAGGCGTGGTTACGGGCAATCCTGTGCGAATAGAGATCACGCAGATCGCGCCACCCGAGCAGCGGTTTGCAGGGCGCAGTGGCCCGCTTCAATTGTTGATCATTGGCGGAAGTCTGGGCGCGCGAGCGCTCAACGAAAACGTCCCGACAGCGCTTGCGCTCATCGCACCCGACCTGCGTCCGAAGGTCGTTCATCAGTGCGGAGCGAAGCACGTCGATTCGGTGCGTACGCTGTACGCCGCCGTTGGTGTCGACTCCGACGTTGTTTCGTTCATCGACGATATGCCCGCGCGTTACGCCGCGGCGGACGTTGTGGTCTGCCGGGCCGGCGCTATCACGGTGTCTGAACTGGCGGCCGCGGGGATCGCCAGCGTGCTCGTGCCACTGATTGTTTCGACGACATCGCACCAGCGCGCCAATGCGCAGATGATGGCATCCAATGGGGCCGCCATCCATCTGCCGCAAGCCGAGCTGACCGCGGCTAGCCTCGCCGAATTGCTGCGCTCGCTGACGCGCGATCGCCTGCTTGCAATGGCACGAGCCGCACGTTCGGTCGGCAAGCCAGATGCGACCGAGACCGTAGCATCGGTGATCGAGAAGCTCGCCGCGCATGCGACGCGCCGACAAGGTTCGCGATGAAGCATGCGGTCAAACACATTCACTTCGTCGGCATTGGCGGAAGCGGAATGAGCGGTATCGCAGAAGTGCTGCTCACGCTTGGATATCGGGTCAGCGGGTCCGACACGAGTGCTACAGCGACAACGCAGCGGCTGTCGCGATTGCATGCGACGGTATCCCATGGGCACCGGCCGGAGAACGTCAACGGCGCCGACGCCGTCGTGGTGTCGACCGCAGTGTCCGAAGACAATCCCGAAGTGCAGGAGGCGCGCGCGAAGCGCATTCCGGTTGTTCCGCGTGCGGTGATGCTTGCCGAGCTGATGCGGTTGAAGCAGGGCATCGCGGTCGCCGGCACGCACGGGAAGACGACGACCACCAGCCTCGTCGCCAGCGTTATCGCAGCCGGCGGGCTCGACCCCACCTTTGTGATCGGAGGCCGTCTGAATTCGGCCGGCGCCAACGCGCGACTGGGGAGCGGCGACTACATCGTCGTCGAAGCCGACGAGTCCGATGCATCGTTCCTGAACCTGAATCCGGTGATTGCGGTCGTCACGAACATCGACAGCGATCACATGGAAGCCTACGGTCACGACTTCGCGCGCCTGAAGCAAGCGTTCTCGGACTTTCTTTCGCGGCTGCCGTTTTACGGGAGCGCGATTGTTTGCGCCGACGATGCGAACGTGCGCGAGATCCTTTCATCGGTGTCGAAGCCGGTGGTGACGTATGGCTTTGCCGACGACGCGCAGGTCCGCGCCTTCGATGCCCGCGCTGACGGAACGCGGATGAAATTCCGTGTGGCCCGGGAAGGCGCCGCCGAACTCGATGTCACGCTGAACTTGCCCGGCCTGCACAACGTTGCGAATGCGCTGGCGGCGATCGCCGTCGGCACCGAGCTGAACGTTGCGGATTCGGACATCGTCAGCGCACTTGCGAGCTTTACCGGCGTAGGCCGGCGCTTCGCGCAACACGGGGAGTTGGCTGTGCCGAGCGGTGGCGAGTTCACGTTGGTCGACGACTACGGTCATCATCCCGCCGAAGCCGCTGCGACGTTGCAGGCCGCACGGGGCGCGTTTCCAGGCCGGCGCATCGTGCTGGTGTTTCAGCCGCACCGTTATACGCGCACGCGCGACAGTTTCGAAGACTTCGTGCGCGTGCTGTCGACCGCAGACGTGCTCCTGCTGGCCGAGGTGTACCCCGCCGGTGAAGCGCCGATCGTGCTGGCGGATAGTCGCTCGCTGACACGCGCGATTCGCGTTGCCGGCAAGATCGATCCGATATTCGTCGAGTCGATCGACGAGCTGCCGTCGGCAGTGCTCGACGTCGTGCGCGACGGCGACGTGGTGATCACGATGGGTGCCGGATCGATCGGGCAGCTCGCGTCGCGGCTCGCGGGCGGAGGGGCTGAATGACACGCGAGACCCGTGACTTCGGCAAGGTCGGCGTGCTGTTCGGGGGCGCGTCATCGGAGCGCGAAGTCTCGATCATGTCCGGCACCGGAGTGCTGAACGCGCTGCGCTCGCGCGGAGTCGACGCGCATCCGTTCGATCCGGCCACGCAGTCGCTCGGCGACCTCGAAGCCGCGCAGTTCGAGCGCGTATTCATCGCGCTGCATGGGCGCGGCGGCGAGGATGGGGCGATTCAGGGCGTGCTCGATACCGCGCGAATTCCGTACACCGGCAGTGGCGTGCAGGCCTCAGCGATTGCGATCGACAAGGTTCTGACCAAACGCATCTGGGAAACGCACAAACTACCCACACCGCGCTACCGCTTGATCGAATCGTCGGAGCGATCGCATCTGAATGATGTTGCAGACGATCTGCGCCTGCCGCTGGTCGTGAAGCCTCCGCACGAAGGTTCGACCATCGGCCTCTCGCGGGTCACGGGCTATTCCGACATGGCACAGGCGTTTGCACTCGCGCGGCGCTACGACGAGGTCGTGCTGGCCGAGCAATTCATCGACGGCGCCGAGCTCACGTGCGCAATCCTGGGTGAGGGGCGGCAGGCCGAAGCGCTGCCGCTGGTCGAAATCCGCGCACCCGGCGCCAACTACGACTATCACAACAAGTACTTCGGCGAAGAAACGCAGTACGTGTGCCCGGCCTCGCTGGATGCTCGCCTCAGCGAGGAAATCAGGATGCTTGCACTGCGCGCGTACAACGCCCTCGGAGCGCGCGGTTGGGGCCGCGTCGACATCATGCTCGACCGGCGTGACGAACCCTATCTGCTCGAGCTGAACACCTCGCCCGGCATGACCAGTCACTCGCTGGTGCCGATGGCGGCGCGCGCCGTCGGCATCGGTTACGAAGATCTCGTGCTGCGAATTCTTTCGCTGGCAGCTTTGGAACGGGCGGATCGGTGAGCGCACGCGCAATGAACCTGCTGGCGGCGCTGTGCGTCGCACTGGCGCTTGTCGCGCTCGGCGCTGCCGCACTGTTGCGCCTTGCGCAGCTGCCGAAGTTTCAACTCAAGCGGATCGATGTACGGGGCGATCTGCGGCACGTGACTGCGGCGTCGGTGCGCACCGCGACGGCGGGCCGCTTGCGCGGCAACTACTTCACGACGCGGCTTGAAGATACGCGACGTCTATTCGAAACGGTGCCATGGGTCGCACACGTGTCGGTGCGCAGGACGTGGCCTGACCGGCTGTTGGTGACGCTGACCGAACACCGCGCACTCGGTGTGTGGGATGACGGACGCCTGTTGTCGGATCGAGGGGTGCTGTTCGTCGCCAATCCCGACGAAGCGGAAATATATGGCGCGCTGCCCGAGTTCAGCGGGGCTTCGGCCGCAGCGAAGGACGCCGCGCGCCGCTTCTACGAGCTGTCGGCGCAATTTGCGACATTGTCCTTGCGGATCGACGCGATCGAAATTTCGGAGCGCAACGCGTGGTCGCTGCATCTTTCCTCCGAGGACCGCAACGATTCGACCGATGCACGCGTCAGCCGCGTCGAGCTTGGCCGCGATGATGCGGCTGGCGCGGATGGCACGGCCACGCTGGGGCAGCGCGTTACGCAACTGGTTGCGGCGTATCCGTTGGTCGTTGCGCAGCTGGGCGCTCCGCCGGCACGCATCGATGCCCGCTACGCGAATGGGCTGGCGGCCACCGCTGCCGCAGGAACCGTTGCGACCAAAGGCCTCGCCCGAGCGCGGGCAACGCGACCATGAGAAACGAAAACAAGGACCTGATCGTTGGACTCGATATCGGCACTTCGAAAGTGGTGGTTGCAGTGGCCGAGGTTCTGCCCGATGGCCGCTTCCAGGTGATTGGGCTCGGCCAGGCCGAGTCGCAGGGCCTGCGCAAAGGCGTTGTCGTGAACATCGAAGCAACGGTGCAGTCGATCCGTCGAGCACTCGAAGAAGCCGAGTTAATGGCGGCGTGCCAGATTCGTGACGTGTTCACCGGCATCGCCGGCAGCCACATCAAGAGCTTTAATTCGAGCGGCATGGTCGCGATCAAGGATCGTGAAGTCGCCGCCGCGGATGTTTCACGCGTGATCGAAACTGCAAAGGCGGTCAACATTCCGACCGATCAGCAGGTGCTGCATGTACTGACGCAGGAATTCATCGTCGACGGCCAGGAGGACATTCGCGAGCCGATCGGCATGAGCGGGGTGCGCCTTGAAGTGCGCGTGCACATCGTCACCGGCGCCGTCAGCGCGGCGCAGAACATCATTAAGTGCGTGCGCCGGTGCGGACTCGAAGTGCAGGATCTGATCCTGCAGCCGCTGGCATCCTCGCTGTCGGCGCTGACGTCCGACGAGAAGGAACTGGGTGTCGCGCTGGTCGACATCGGCGGCGGCACGACCGACATCGCGATCTTCACCGGCGGCGCGATTCGTCACACCGCGATCATCCCGATTGCCGGCGATCAGATCACCAACGACATCGCGATGGCTTTGCGTACACCGATTCCGGACGCGGAAGACATCAAGTTGCGCTGGGGTGTTGCTAAGGAGGTTCTGGCGGATCCGAACGAGAAAATCGAAATTCCTGGCCTCGGGGATCGCGGGCCGCGACTGCTGTCGCGCCAATCGCTCGCTGCCGTGATCGAACCCCGCGTCGAGGAGCTGTTCACGTTGACGCAGCGGGTCGTCCGCGAGTCCGGGTACGAAGAGCTGCTGTCGTCCGGCATCGTGCTAACCGGTGGCACCAGCTTGCTGCCGGGCATGACCGAGTTGGCCGAAGACGTCTTCCTGAAGCCGGCACGCATCGGCTGGCCGAACTACACCGGCTCGCTGTCGGACGTGGTGCGAAATCCGCGCTTTGCAACCGCGATGGGCTTGCTGGTCGAAGCGCACTCCCAGCGTCTGCGCGGACGCAAGATCGCGCAGCAGACTGGCTCGTTCAAGCAAACGGTCAAGCGGATGAAGGAGTGGGTGATTGGAAACTTTTGATTGGCCGAGCCAATTTTTGACGGGCGAAGCGCCCAATGCCAAGCGCGTTAGTGCTGCGCTTTTGGCTCTGTGCGTTTCGATTTGAGGTACTGAAGCATCAACTAGCTAGCAGGAGGCAACATGAGTTTCGAAATTCTTGAGACCGAGACGCGGGGAACGATTATCAAGGTGGTCGGTGTCGGCGGCGCCGGGGGCAACGCCGTTCAGCACATGATCGCGCGCAACGTGCAGGGGGTTGAATTCATCTGCGCCAATACAGATCACCAGGCGCTGGTGCGCTCGACTGCGAAGAACATCCTGCAGCTCGGCAAGACCGGTCTCGGGGCCGGAAGCCGGCCGGAAGCCGGCCGCGCGGCAGCTGAGGAGGCGCGCGACCGCATCGCCGACGCGCTGCGCGGCGCCCATATGGTGTTCATCACCGCCGGCATGGGCGGCGGCACCGGCACCGGCGCCGCTCCCGTGGTGGCGCAGATCGCGAAAGAACTGGGCATTCTGACCGTGGCGGTGGTATCGAAGCCATTCGAGTTCGAGGGCCCGAAGCGGATGAAGCTTGCCGAGGCGGGCGTCAGCGAGTTGGAAGACACCGTGCACTCGCTGATCGTCATCCTGAATAACAAGCTCGAGGAGGTGATGGGCGAGGATGCGGAAATGGCCGAGTGCTTTCGCGCTGCTGATGACGTTTTGCACAACGCTTGCGCGGGTATTGCCGAAATCATCAACGTCCCCGGCCTGGTCAACGTTGATTTTGAGGATGTGAAGACGGTGATGAGCGAGCAGGGCAAGGCGATGATGGGAACAGCGGTCGCTTCCGGGCTGGATCGCGCGCGGATCGCGGCTGAACAGGCGGTCGCGAGCCCGTTGCTCGAGGGCGTCGACCTGTCGGGCGCGCGCGGTGTGCTGGTCAATATCACGGCGTCGTCATCGCTGAAAATGAAGGAAACGCGCGAAGTCATGAATACGATTCGCGCCTTTGCGGCCGACGATGCCACTGTCATTTTCGGCACGGTGTGCGACGAATCGGTGGGCGACGGACTGCGGGTGACGGTGGTTGCAACCGGGCTGGGCCGGGCAGCGTCGAAGAAGCAGTCGACGCCGTTCGTGGTGGTGCGCACCGGTACGCACGACGCACCGATCGGTGTGCCCATCGGCGTGACAGCCACGCCCGGCTCGACATCGTCGGATTACAGCGACTTCGAGAAGCCTGCGATATGGCGCACACGCGAGTCCGCCCAGTCACGCGTCGCAGCCATGGAAGACACCGGCTCCGATCGATACGATATTCCGGCTTTTCTGAGGAAACAGGCCGATTGAACGATGTCGGCGGGTACGCCGCACGACCCAGCCCGCGCAAGTAAACTTTGGCCATGCTTAAGCAGCGTACTTTGAGGCAGATCGCCCGTACCGTCGGGATCGGTCTGCACAGCGGCACCAAGGTCAAACTGGCGTTGCGACCGGCGGCAGCCGATACCGGGGTCGTTTTCCGGCGGATCGATATCGATCCGCCGGTCGATATACGGCTGTCCCCCGATGTCGTGGTCGATACGAAAATGGCCACAACGATTGGTCATGGCGACGTCAGAGTGGCGACCGTCGAACACCTGATGAGCGCGCTGGCGGGCCTCGGAATCGACAATTGCTATGTCGACGTTGATGCGCCCGAAATCCCGATCATGGACGGCAGTGCGGCGAGCTTTGTCTTTTTGATTCAGGCCGCCGGCGTCAGCGAACAGAACGCGCCGAAGCGATTTGCGCGGATTACCCGTCCGGTCGAGTTCCGGGATGGCGATGCATGGGCGCGACTTGAGCCGCACTTCGGATTCAAGCTGAAGTTCTCGATCGCGTTCAATCATCCGGCGATCGACGCGACAGAGCAGATGGTCGAGGTCGATTTCGCTCGGGACTCGTATATCAAGCAGGTTTCGCGCGCTCGGACATTTGGCTTTGTCA
>JBDUCU010000060.1:0-16927 GCA_040003315.1 Burkholderiaceae bacterium
AACGGCATGCCGGCGCGCTGGGCCTCTTCGACAATCGTCTCGCGCGCCTGGCGCTTGGTTCCAACGAACAAGACCGTGCCGCGGTTGGTTGCCAGCTGCCGAACGAACCGGGTCGCTGTTTGAAACTGGTCGAGCGTCCGCTCGAGGTTGATGATGTGGATCTTGTTGCGGTGGCCGAAAATGTACGGCGCCATTTTCGGGTTCCAGAAGCGGGTCTGATGTCCAAAATGGACTCCCGCCTCCAGCATCTGACGCATCGTTACCGACATAGACTCTCCAAGGTTAGGTCTTGCGCGAGCAACGAGGCGGACTGGACTTTGCGATCCCTGCCCGCACCTTGGTGATGCCGCGCGTGATTTCTCCCGGCTCGACAGCCCATATTGCAGGAGCAGTGCCGCGAGTAGCCGGATATTATAGCCAACCGCAGCCGTCAGAGCTATTCCATGGCCATCGTCGTCAAAACTCCCGAAAACATTGCCGCGATGCGCGTGGCCGGCCGGCTTGCTGCCGAAGTGCTCGACTTTATTGCCCTCCATGTCAAACCCGGCGTTACGACCGGTGAGCTCGATCGGCTTTGCCACGACTACATGGTCAACGTGCAGCAGACGGTGCCCGCTCCCCTGAACTACGCGCCTCCCGGCTATCGCCCGTTTCCCAAGGCAATCTGCACATCGGTCAATCATCAGGTGTGCCACGGCATCCCGGGCGACAAGGCTCTGAAGAACGGCGACGTGGTCAACATCGATGTGACGGTGATCAAGGACGGCTACCACGGCGACACCAGCCGGATGTATTTCGTCGGCGAACCGTCGATCGCCGCGAGACGGCTGACTGAGGTCACCTATGACTGCATGTGGCTGGGGATCGCGCAAGTGCGGCCGGGTGCGACGATCGGCGATATCGGGCATGCAATCCAGATCCACGCGGAAAGCAACGGCTACAGTGTGGTGCGTGAATTCTGCGGTCACGGAATCGGCCAAAAATTTCATGAGGAGCCGCAGATTCTTCACTACGGCAAGCCTGGGACATTGGAGAAATTGACGGCTGGAATGATCTTCACGATCGAGCCGATGATCAACGCAGGGCGCCGCGAAATCAAAGAGCTCGCGGACGGCTGGACAATCGTAACCAAGGACCATTCACTCTCGGCCCAGTGGGAACACACGGTACTGGTCACTGAATCGAGTTTTGAGGTCCTGACCCGCTCGGCCGGTATGCCGTCGCCTCCGGCGTTCATTCAAGGGCAACAAGAAACGCGCGCCGACGAGCACGCGGTCGCTTAGCCTGGATGGATGGCCTTGGCCTCGAGCTACGCGATCGACTGCGGCGAGAGCGCGATGTTCTGATCCAAAGCTTCAATGCCGGCGGGTCGGTCGATAGCCTGCTGCGGGGTCTGGCGCGCTCGGTCGATCGACTGCTGCGCGAAGTTTTCGAGGCGAGCGGACTTGCGAAGCGCGCTGCGCTGATTGCCGTCGGCGGCTACGGCCGCAACGAGCTCTTCCCCCATTCCGACGTCGATGTCCTAATTCTTCTCAATCGGCCGGCCACAGAAGCAGACACGCGGACCATCGAAGATCTGGTCGGCCTGCTGTGGGACGTCGGGTTGCCCCTCGGCCACAGCGTGCGCACCCTGGATGAATGCGCCAAAGAAGCGGCCGACATTACGGTGCTGACTTCGATGCTCGAGTCGCGCCTGATCGCTGGATCGCGCGTGCAATTTGCCGCCTTTGCCCGCGCGATCGTCGATTCGATCGATCGCGAGGCATACTTCCGAGACAAGCTGCTCGAGCAGCGGCAGCGCCACATCAAGTACGAAGAAGCGCCGTACAGCCTCGAGCCGAACGTTAAGGAAGGACCCGGTGGTTTGCGCGACCTGCAGGTCGTGCTCTGGGTGGCACGCGCGAGCGGCTATGGCTCGAGCTGGGCCGAGCTCGCGCGGCGCGGATTCATCACCGCCGCTGAAGCCCGCATCATTCGCCGCAGCGAGCGCCGCATCAGGGAGATTCGCGCGCAGCTGCATCTAGTCACCGGCCGTCGCGAGGACCGGCTGGTGTTTGACGTGCAAAGCGCTGTGGCGCAGATGAGCGGCCTCGAGGGGACCACGGCCCGGCTCTCGAGCGAAGTGCTGATGCAGCACTATTACCGCTCCGCCAAGGTGGTGTCGACGATGAATACCATCTTGCTGCAGAACATCGAGCAGCGTCTGTTCGGACGCGACGGTGGTGATGCGCAGCCGCTCGACTCGACCTTCGTCGTGCGCAACGAACTTCTGGGTCTCGCGGATCCGACAGATGCGACGGCACTCGACCGTGACCCCAATGCAATCCTGCGCGCGTTCCTGCTGATGGCGCTGCATCGCGAGCTCAAAGGAATGTCGGCGCATCTGATGAGGTCGCTGTGGCATGCGCGCGTGAAGATCGATGCGCGCTACCGCCGCGACCCTGCCAATCGAGCCACTTTCCTGGCCCTGCTGCAGCAGCCGAAAGGTGTGCTGCACGAATTGCGCAGAATGAATCAGCTGTCGGTGCTCGGCCGCTACCTGCCGGTGTTTCGACGCATCGTCGGACAGATGCAGCACGACCTGTTTCACGTTTACACCGTCGACCAGCACATCCTGCAGGTGCTGCGCAATCTGCGCCGGTTTACCTTGTCCGAGCACGCGCACGAGTATCCGTTATGCAGCCAGCTGATGGCTGACTTCGACAAGCCTTGGCTGCTTTATATCGCCGCGATTTTTCACGACATCGCGAAGGGGCGCGGTGGTGATCACAGCGATCTGGGAGGGCGCGATGCCGGACGTTTCTGCCGCGACCACGGCCTCGATCGCGACGAAACCGTACTCGTTGAATTCCTCGTCGTGCACCACCTGTCGCTGTCGCAGATTGCGCAGAAGCAGGATCTTGCCGACGATGCGGTGATCGAACGGTTTGCAGCCATCGTGCGCGACGAACGCAGGCTGACCGCGCTTTATCTGCTGACAGTGGCTGACATACGTGGCACCAGTCCGAAGGTCTGGAGCGCGTGGAAGGGCAAGCTGCTCGAAGATCTGTTTCGCTCGACGCGTCGACTGCTGGGAGGCGGCACCGTGGCGCCCACCGCGGTTCTTCATGGCCGCAAGGAAGAGGCGATGCGCATCCTGCGCTTGTACGGGCTGTCCGACAGCGCCCGCGAAGCACTGTGGCTGGAACTCGACGTGGTCTACTTTTTGCGCCATAGCGCGCAGGACATCGCTTGGCATACGCGATCGCTCTTTTCGCGCGTCGAAAGCCACAAGCCGATCGTGCGGGCACGACTCGCGCGCATCGGCGAAGGCGCCGAGGTGCTCGTCTACGTCAAGGATCAGCAAGGATTGTTCGCGCGGGTCTGCGGTTACTTTGATAGCCGCAATCTGAGCATTCTCGATGCACGCGTCCACACGACCCGACACGGCTACGCTCTCGATACGTTCCTAGTTACGGACCACGGCCGTGCGAGGCACTACCGGGAGCTGCTGAGCCAGATCGAACACGAGCTTGCCGAATGGATCGCGCAGCAGCACGAGCTGCCGCCACCTTCGCCGCCGGCGAGATTTCATCAATCCCGCCAGTCGCGCCAGTTTCCGGTGACGCCGACCGTTCAGCTGCAGCCTGACGATCGCGGCTCGTACCTGTTGTCGGTCACGGCCACCGACCGCATTGGACTGCTGTATTCAATCGCCCGCGTTCTGGCGAAGCATCAGCTCAACGTGCACACGGCGAAGATCCTGACGCTCGGCGAGCGCGCCGAGGACGTATTTCTAGTATCAGGGGGCGAGCTCGGCTCGCCGCGCGATCAGCTTTCGATCGAAAGCGATCTGCTCGAAGTGCTCGCGGCGCCGTTTCCCCGCGTGGCTCATTCGTCGGCGTCGGCGATTCCCGGAAACAGAATATCGGTATAGCCGAATCGGGAAAAGTCACGGACGCGCATTGGATAAAGAATGCCATCAAGGTGATCGCACTCGTGTTGCACGACGCGTGCGTGAAACCCATCAACAACACGGTCGATCGGCTGCCCCTGCAAGTCCACGCCTCGATATCGGATCTTCGTGTAGCGGGGGACGATTCCGCGCAAGCCTGGCACCGACAAGCAGCCTTCCCAGTCTTCTTCTTCCTGCTCGGACAGCGCTTCGATCAACGGATTGATTAAAACCGTCTGCGGCACCGGATCGGCGTCCGGATAACGAGGGTTGCGCGCCGCGGGATCGGCGTACCCAAAGATCACGACTCGCAGCGGGACACCGATCTGCGGCGCTGCCAGTCCTGCCCCGTCGGCCGCGTGCATCGTTTCGAACATGTCGTCGACCAGACTGCTCAGTGCGGCCGATTGAAGGTCGAGCACCGGCTCGGAGACTCGCAACAATTGTGGATCTCCCATGCGCAGGATCTCGCGGATCATGGGGCACCTCCGAAAAAAGACGAAAGGATGCGTACCGCCCGCATGATCGTCGGCTGCATCACCGCACCGAGCTCTTCAAGCCTGATGGCCTTAATACTGTCTCCGCGTCCTGCCGCGTGATTCACCACGACTGCAATCGATGCGTATGCAAGTTCCGCTTCGCGCGCAAGGACCGCTTCCGGCATTCCGGTCATGCCGACGATGTCGCCGCCCTCGCGCGCGATCCGCTCGATCTCGGCGGCGGTCTCCAGCCGCGGGCCCTGCGTGCACGCATACACCCCGCCGTCGATCACCGTCTCGTTGCAGGCAGCCGCCGCTTCGATCAGTCCCTTGCGAAGCGTTTGCGAATAGGGCTGCGTGAAGTCGACGTGGATCACCGGCATCTCGGAACCTTCGAAGAACGTGCTCTTGCGGCTGTGCGTGTAATCGATGATCTGATCGGGCAACACCAAAGACCCCGGCACAAGATCGGCGCGGATTCCGCCCACCGTGGCCACCGCAATCACGCCCTCGATCTTCAGCTCTCGCAACGCCCAGATGTTGGCCCGATAGTTGATCTCGTGCGGCGCCAGCGTATGGCCGTAGCCATGCCTCGCAAGAAACACCACTTCGGCTCCCGCCAGCTGGCCGAACGTCAACGCCCCCGACGGGTCGCCATAAGGCGTGCGCATCACCTGCCGCCGCGGATTACTCAGAGTGGTGAGTTTTGCCAGCCCGCTGCCGCCGACGATTGCGTACAAATCAGTCTCCCAGCATTTTTCTGAGTTGCGCTTCGTCGATGATAGAGACTCCAAGCTCGAGCGCCTTGGCGAGCTTGGAACCCGCATCGTCACCGGCCACGGCGAAGTCCGTTTTCTTCGAAACCGATCCCGCCACCTTGCCGCCGGCGGCTTCGACCGCCGCTTTGGCCTCGTCGCGCTTTAGCGTCGGCAATGTCCCGGTGATCACGAACGTCTTGCCGGCAAGCCGACCCAGCGGCACGCGGCTTGGCTCGCTTTCGGGCCAATGCACGCCTGAGCGGCGCAATTGCTCGATCACTTCGCGATTGTGCGACTCGGCAAAGAAAAGTACGATCGACGACGCCACCACCGGCCCTACATCCGGGACTTGCAGCAGCTCTTGGTCCGATGCGCCAACGATGGGCTCAAGTTTCCCGAAGTGCTGTGCGAGGTCTCGTGCGGTCGATTCGCCGACGTGCCGGATACCAAGGGCGTAGATAAAGCGCTCGAGTGTCGTGCTGCGCGCGCGGTCCAACGCAGCGGCGAGGTTGGCCGCCGACTTGTCGGCCATCCGATCCAGACTCGCCAGCGTGGCAACGTCTAACTTGAACAAATCGGCCGGGGTATGCACCAGGCCAGCATCGACCATTTGATCGACCAGCTTGTCGCCCAAGCCCTCGATATCAAGTGCGCGCCGGCTGGCGAAATGAAGGATCGCCTGCTTGCGCTGCGCGCCGCAGATCAGGCCGCCGGTGCATCGCGCGGCCGCTTCGCTCTCCTCGCGATACACCTGAGATCCGCACACTGGACACCGCGTCGGCATGCGAAAGACACGCGCGCCCTTTGGACGGCGATCGACGACCACCTCGATGATCTCCGGAATGACATCCCCGGCACGGCGCACCGTTACTGTGTCTCCAATACGGATGTCCTTGCGACGAATCTCATCTTCGTTGTGTAGCGTCGCATTGGTGACTGTCACTCCGCCGACGAACACCGGCGTCAGCCGGGCTACCGGCGTCAACGCGCCCGTGCGGCCGACCTGGATATCGATGTCGACCAGCTGTGTGAGGGCCTCCTGCGCTGCAAACTTATGCGCAATTGCAAATCGAGGCGCACGCGATACGAAGCCGAGCGCCTGTTGCTGCGCGCGCGCGTTCACTTTGTAGACGACACCGTCGATCTCATACGGCAACGCGGCCCTGCGTTGACCGACGGCCTGATAAAAGCGCAGGCACCTTGCAACCCCACGCACGACTTCGCGCTCGCGAGCAATGGGTATTCCGAGCGACGACAGCAGCTCGAGCAGCGCTGCATGCGTCAACGGTTCCGCGACACCCTGAATTTGCCCGACCCCGTAGGCGAAGAAGCGCAACGAGCGCTCGGCCGTGATACGCGGATCCAACTGCCGCAGCGCTCCGGCTGCCGCGTTACGCGGATTGACATACTCACGCTGGCCTTTGGCGCGTTGACGTTCGTTCAAACGCTCGAATTCGCGCTTGAACATCATCACCTCGCCCCGCACTTCGAGAACTTCCGGCGCGCTCGAACCGAGCCGCAACGGCAGCGCACGGATGGTGCGGATATTGGCGGTTACGTCTTCGCCGACCGAACCGTCGCCGCGAGTCGCACCCAGCACCAGCTCGCCTCTTTCGTAGCGCAGGTTGACAGCAAGGCCATCGAACTTCAGCTCGCACGCGTACTCGATTTCGTCAACCGGGAAACCGGCGCGCAGAAGCGCATCGCGGGCTCGCGCGTCGAACGCCGTCGCCTCGGCTTCGCTCAATGCGTTGTTCAACGAGAGCATCGGGGCCGAGTGACGGACTTCGCGAAACTCCCGGTTTGCCGCGCCCGCGACCCGTTGCGTCGGCGAGTCCGATGTCGTCAACTCGGGGTGCTCTGCCTCCAGCGCTTGCAGCTCGCGCATCAAGCGGTCGTACTCGGCGTCGGGCAAAGTCGGCTGATCAAGCATGTAGTAATCATGATCGGCCTGCACAAGTTGATCGCGCAGCGCCCGCGCCTGTTGCTCGAGCGGCGTTTTACGTGCCACGTTGCACCTAGTCGGAATAGAGGCGGCGCGCGCGACGCGATCCGGGCTCGATGCTGGCAGCACGCATCTCGGCAGTCAGTCGCTCCAGCTCGACTTCGATCGCCGACTGAGCCGCCGATTCGACCGCACGGCCATTGTCGTCGACCACACGCGCGCCCAATCGATCGGCCATGTTGCGCGCGGTCGCAAACAAGGTCGGCAGTGGCAGTGGCTGCGCGACCACCGATGGAACATCGAGCGTGATCGCCAGCCGGTTCGGTGTCGGTGCTGCCGTCGTCATTGACAGAAGAGGGGCGTCGACAGCGTTAGCCAGCTGCCAGCATCCTGGCTTGACCCGCACCAGCTGCGCTTGCCTGGCCGCGGCGTCGACCTCGTCAACGCTCCATGCGCCGGTCAACGCTTCGAGTGTCAGCGTTATCTGCACATCGAACCGAGCGCACAGTCGATCCAGCTCGGCCGCCTGCTGCACGATGCGCGTCACATCGGGCGAATCGAAATCTGCATCGATCGACACGGCAATCTGCTGCACCGTTGCAATGAAGCGCGTCGCATCGATTTCGCCCAGGGCTGCGCGGCGCGTCGCCAGTTGCACTGCGATCAGCATTTCCGAATAGAAACCGAACCGGTCCGGCAGGCTCCAGCGCGCCGCTTTGCCGTCCCACACCGCAAGATGGATTGGCAGCGGCAACGCGAGGCGATCGAGTTGCCCGCGCGCCTCGAGCGCGGCGACGCCGTCGAACGCATGCACGCAACGGAGTTCAAGCATCAGGTCGAGCAGCGGGTCTTCGATCCATCCGCCGACCGAATGAGTCCCGCCGACCGGCTCTTCACTCGATTGCGCATAGGGCTCAGACGTCGACCGATCGAGTGCCGAGTCCGCGTCGGCCATGCCCATCGTCGGTTCGATCCTAGGCGGAGCGTGTCTGGCGTGCCGCGATGCTGACGCAAGGCTCGACAGTGAAGGATTGCTGTCTGCGTCGTTCTCGGCCGCTGCGTCGTCGATCCGATACCGGCGTTCCTGCCATTTGCCGTAGACGTAGAGTGCTACCAGCAATGCCGCCGCTACCAGTAGCAGCGTCCAGCGCAGCTCACTCATCCCGCTCAGGCGGCCTCGGCTGTCAGCCGCACGGCGCTATCGATGTCAACGGCAACGATGCGCGAAACACCCTGCTCCTGCATCGTGACCCCAATCAACTGCTGGGCCATTTCCATCGAGATTTTGTTGTGGGTGATGAACATGAACTGCGTATTGTCAGTCATCGATTCGACCAGCCTGCAAAACCGATCGGTGTTGGCGTCGTCGAGCGGCGCATCGACCTCGTCGAGCAGGCAAAACGGGGCCGGGTTCAGCTTGAACAGCGCGAACACCAGCGCGGTCGCGGTCAACGCCTTTTCGCCGCCGGAGAGCAAGTGAATCGTGCTGTTGCGCTTACCGGGCGGTTGCGCCATCACCTGCACGCCAGCGTCGAGTATCTCCTCGCCGGTCATGATCAGTCGTGCTTCACCACCGCCGAACAACCGAGGAAATAACTGGCCGAATTGCACATTCACCGCATCGAACGTCCGCTGCAGCAGCTGGCGCGTTTCGCGATCTATTTTTCGAATGGCGTCCTCGAGCGTCGTGATGGCCGCAGTCAAATCGGCATACTGCTCATCCAGGAAACCTTTGCGCTCTCTCGAGGTGGTCAGCTCTCCGAGTGCGGCCAGATTGACTGCACCGATCGCCTCGATCTCCTGCGCAAGCCGCGCAATCTCGGCCTGCATTTGGCCCGCCTTTTGCGCTCCCTGTGCGGTAAGGCGTGCAGCCAACGCCGCCTCATCGGTGCCGATATCGCTCAGCTGAGTCGAAAACTGCTCCGCTGCGAGCCGTGCCGCTTGCTCCTTCAACTGCAGCTCGGTGAGCTTGTCGCGAAACGGCTGGACATCGCGCTCGAGGCCGACGCGCTTTTCATCGGCGGCGCGCAGCTGGAGCGCCATGTCGTCCATCCGACTGCGGGCCTGCCGCAACGCTTCGTCAGCGGCCGAGCGCCGCGCGAGCCAGTCGGATAATCCGGCGCGCGCAGCGCTGTCGTCGAGTCGTTTCAGCTCCGCGTCGGCGGTGGCGATCTCATCAGCCAGCCGCTCGGCATCGGCGCTTGCCAGCTCGGCACCGCGGTGCAGATCCTGTTCGCGTTCGCGATTCGACGCCAGCGCAAACTCCGAGTGCTGGCGCGCCGCGTCGAGTGCTCGCTGTTCGTCGCGGGCATCCCGCAGTGCCCGATCGGCCTCTTCGTACTTCAGACGCGCGCTTTCCACCGCCTGCTGACGAACGGATAACTCGGTATCGAGCTGCTCGAATCGCGTGTCGGCATCGCCTCGCTGCGTCCGTGCATCGCGTTCGTTGCTCTCGATGTCGCGCATCTCGCTTTCAATCTGGCCGGTGCGATGCCTGACGCGGTTGATCAGCTCTTCGAGCCTGACCGATTCCAGCTGCAGCGCGTGCATCTGCGATCGCCGCGCTTCGACATCGGCTCGCGCGGCGTCGCGCGACTGTTGCGCCTCGCGCAGTGCGGCTTCGCCACGGGCAACGGCCGCGGCGGCTTCGTCGGCGATCAGCCGCTGCGCCCGCACTTCGCGATCCAGATTGTCGATCTCGAAGCGGCGTGCAAGCAACCCAGACGCCTGGTCGTCCGCGGCGTAGAAATGCACATCGTGCCGCGACACCCTGTGTGCTGCTTTTACGACGAACTGGCCACCCGGCGGTAACTTGTCGCGCGCGGCCAGCGCCGCGTCGAGATCGTCGGCAGCGAATACATCGGCCAGCCAATCCGCGAGCAGAGCAGAAAATGCGGCGTCATGGGTGCGGACCAGATCCAGCATCGGTCGAAAGCCGGCGCCCAAGTCGTGCGTTCCATTCTCAGTGCCCACGATCGCACCGGTCGTTGAGAAAAACGCAACGCGCGCCGGCGGTGCATCGGCGGCAAAGGCGGCTACGGTGGCGAGCTTTCCAACCTCGACAGCCTGAATGCGCTCCCGCAACACCGCTTCGAACGCTGTTTCCCAGCCCGGCTCGACCACCAGTTTGCGAAACAGACGCGGCAAGCTATCCAGACCTTGTGCGCGCAACCAGGGATCGAGCTTGGCATTGGCCTCGACACTGGCCTGCACCTGCTTCAGAGCTTGCAATCGCGCTTCGACGCGCCCCAGCGCTTCGACGCGTTGGCTGCGATTCTCGAGACTGCGATCTCGCTCTCCGACGATCCGCTGATGATCTGCATCGGAGCGACGATGCGCCTCCGCGCTGGTGCCAAGATCGGCCTCTATCTGCGTTAACTTGAGTTTGAAACTTTCAAGCTGCGCCTGGTCGGGAGATCCGATCGAAGCACGTTCCTCGTCAAGACGCGCGCGACGCTGCGCCAGCAATGCGAGTTGCCGATCCGCGTTGCGCTGCTCGTTAGCGGCGGCCTGAATCGCGTGCTCGGATAACGCTGCGATCTCGCGTGCCGCACTCACTGCATCGCGCGCCATTCGATAGGTCTGCTCGAGTTGCGGCAGCTTCGATTCGTGTTCGGCCACCCGAGTCTGCGCCGCGGCGAGCTGTTGCGTGAGGTCGCCGATCGCTTGCACCAGCTCGGCGGCGCGATTGTCGAGTTCTGCGCGCTCTCGCAGACGGTTGTTGTGCGTTGTGGTGAGCGACGCCATCTGAGTTGCGAGGTGCGTGCGGCTTTCCGCGATCAGCCGAATCTCGGACTCGAGCTTTGCCACTTCCGCGTTGACCTGAAATAACGCGCCCTGCGCAGCGTGCGTGGCATCGCTGCCTGCGAAATGCGCATTGCGTAGATCATCCAGTGCGCGCTCGGCTGCACGCAGCTCCGCTAGGTGCGCATCGAATGCAACCGTGCGGTTGGAAATATCGCGTGCGACCCTGTCGCGTTCCGCCGTCGCCTCGCGCTTGCGCGTCAGCCACAGGAACTGTTGCTGCTCATCGTGCCGCGCCTGCAGCGTTCGATACGTCTGCGCCACCGCCGCCTGTTGTTCGAGCTTGCCGATCTGCGTGTCGAGCTCGCGCAGAATGTCTTGAATACGCGTTAGATTGTCGCGCGTATCGGCCAGACGATTCTCGGTCTCGCGCCGACGCTCCTTGTACTTGGAGATGCCCGCGGCTTCTTCGAGGAAGATGCGCAGCTCTTCGGGACGCGCCTCGACGATGCGCGAGATCATCCCCTGTCCGATGATGGCGTAGGCGCGCGGGCCGAGGCCGGTGCCGAGGAACATGTCGTGCACGTCGCGCCGGCGCACGGTCTGGTTGTTGATGTAATAGCTCGACGCGCCGTCGCGAGTCAGCACGCGCTTGACCGAAATCTCACCATATTGCGCCCATGCGCCACCGAGACGGCCTTCGTTGTTGTCGAAAGACAGCTCGACACTGGCGCGGCCCGCGGGCTTTCGGTTCGATGACCCGTTGAAAATGACGTCCTGCATCGACTCGCCGCGCAGCTCGGCAGCCTTGCTTTCGCCGAGGACCCAGCGCACCGCGTCGATCACGTTCGATTTGCCGCAACCATTGGGGCCGACCACGCCAACAAGTGCGCCGGGCACGTCAATGGGTGTCGGGTCGACAAACGACTTGAAGCCGGCCAGCTTGATCTGCCGAAGACGCACGTTTAGGCGGGGTGTTGGTTGCGCATCCGTGATGCGCTTTGCAAGCGAATTCTGTGGCTATCGTGTTCGTTGTCTGGTGCATTCGTATAATACCGTGTAGAGCTGCATCGTCCTGCATGTCAACCCGCCCCGCCAAGACGCTCGAGACTTTCGCAAACCCGTCGCCCCATCGCGACTACTGGGTGCGAATGGAAATTCCGGAGTTCACCTGCCTGTGTCCGCTGACCGGGCAACCCGACTTCGCGACGATCGTGATCGATGTGGTTCCCGACCGGCGCAACGTCGAGCTGAAAAGCCTGAAGCTCTACATGTGGTCGTATCGAAACCAGGGCGCGTTTCATGAGGCGGTGACCAACGCGATCCTGGACGATCTGGTGAAGGCTCTTTCGCCGCGTTTCATCAGGCTGACTGCGAGATGGTATGTGCGCGGCGGAATTTTCACGACCGTTACAGCCGAGCACCGGAAGAAAAGCTGGAAGCCCGCGCCGCCGGTCGTCGTCCAGGGCGAGGCCACGAGTGCCCGGCGCGCGGATAGCGCGGCGTGAATCCGGATCTCGCTCGACTGCAGCCCTACCCTTTCGAGCGGTTGCGCCGTCTCTTTGCCGGCATCACCCCTGCGGCACAGTTCACTCCGATCAATCTGTCGATTGGCGAGCCGAAACACCCGACGCCGCAATTTATTCTCGATGCGTACGCCAATGCATTGAGCGGAGTCGCGATCTACCCGCAGACCGCCGGCCAGCCCGAGCTGCGCGAGGCCATCGCAGCGTGGGCCGCGCGGCGCTTCGAGTTGAAGGCGCTCGACGCGGCAACTCAAGTGCTACCGGTAAACGGCTCGCGCGAGGCGCTCTTCTCTTTCGCGCAGGCAGTGATCGATCGCAGTCTCCCGGCGCGCGTGGTCGCGCCCAATCCGTTTTACCAAATCTATGAAGGTGCCGCGCTGCTGGCCGGCGCCGAGCCGACCTATCTGTCAATGACTGCGGCGAACGGCTTCCGGATGCAGCTCGACGAACTGTCGCCGTCGCACTGGCGCGCGGTCCAGCTCGTTTATGTGTGCTCGCCGGGCAATCCGTCCGGACGCGTGTTGACACTCGGCGAGTGGAAGCAGCTGTTCGAGCTGTCCGATCGGTATGGATTCATCATCGCGTCCGATGAATGCTATTCGGAAATCTACTTCGATGAGGCTCTACCGCCGCTAGGCAGTCTGCACGCTGCCGCGACGCTGGGGCGCGATCGCTACCAGCGGCTGGTGATGTTCTGTAGCTTGTCAAAGCGTTCGAGCGTCCCGGGCATGCGCTCGGGCTTTGTTGCAGGCGATGCGGAAGTGCTCAAACGCTTCTTGCTTTACCGCACGTATCACGGCAGCGCGATGAGCCTGCCCGTGCAGCGTGCCAGTATCGCGGCCTGGAATGACGAGCCGCACGTCGTCGAGAACCGCCGCCTGTATGCGCTGAAATTCGAGCAGGCCACTCCGGTCATCGCGTCGCGACTGGCGTGTCAGATTCCGGACGGCGCGTTTTATCTTTGGGCCCGTACACCGATGGCAGACACCGAATACGCGCAGCGACTCTACCAGCAGAAAAATGTCACCGTGCTGCCCGGGAGTTACCTGTCCCGCGATGCCGCGGGCGGCAATCCGGGCGCCAATCATGTGCGCATCGCGCTGGTCGCATCGCCCGCCGAGGTCGGCGACGCTGCGGCACGCATTGCATCGCTTGAAACGTAACCCGACGAAACTCTGACGATGAACCTGCAGACAGTCATCAACGAAGCCTACGAGCAGCGCGCGACACTGACTCCGACGTCGGCGCCATCCGAGGTTCGCTCCGCGGTTGCGACGGTTACCGAGCAACTCGACAACGGCACACTGAGGGTCGCCGACAAGACTTCCGGACGGTGGGTCGTGCATCAATGGGTGAAAAAGGCGGTGTTGCTGTCGTTCCGGCTCAACGAGAACGCACCGATACAGAGTGGCTTTGCGCAGTTCTACGACAAGGTACCGAACAAGTTTGCGACGTGGGACAGCGCTGCGTTTGCGCGATCCGGCGTGCGCGTGGTGCCGCCTGCGGTGGCCCGGCGTGGCAGCTTCGTGGCGAAGAACGTCGTGATGATGCCGTCGTTCGTGAATATCGGCGCATACGTCGACGAGGGCACGATGGTCGACACATGGGTTACCGTGGGTTCGTGCGCCCAGATCGGGAAGCATGTGCATTTGTCGGGTGGAGTCGGCATTGGGGGCGTGCTTGAGCCGCTGCAGGCAAACCCAACCGTCATCGAAGACAACTGCTTTATCGGCGCCCGCTCCGAGATCGTCGAGGGTGTGATCGTCGAGGCAAACTCGGTGATCTCGATGGGCGTGTACATCGGCCAGAGCACGAAAATCTACGATCGTGCGACCGGTCAGATCAGCTACGGGCGGGTGCCCGCGGGCTCGGTGGTCGTCGCCGGTAACTTGCCCTCGGTCGATGGCAAATACAGTCTTTATTGCGCGGTGATCGTCAAGAAAGTCGACGCGAGCACACGCGCCAAAACAGCCATCAACGACCTGCTGCGCGACTAGGCCGGCATCGCCGACGGTGCGGGCGGTGCCTCCATGAATTGGCCCGCTTTTCATCCGTTTGGCGGTATCCCACGCGCTCTGGACGCGCCTTATCCTTGCCGCTCCGGAATCGACGCAGGGACCCACGATGTCATTGGAGCGCATGTTCAATCTAATGGCCGAGAAGCAGGCATCGGACCTGTTTTTCTCGGTCGGCTCGCCGATCACGATCAAGATTAACGGCGTCTGCGTCCCCATTAACCAGGACCGGCTGGCCCCGCAAGCGATCGTTTCGCTGCTCGCGGAACGTCTGACCGACGCGCACTTTCGCGAGCTGGAAGATTCGCGCGAGCTGAACATCGGCCTGCCGGTACAGGGCATCGGCAGCTTTCGTCTCAGCGCATTTTTACAGCGCGGCTCGATTTCTGCGGTGATTCGTTTCATCCCGCACGACATTCCAAAGCTCGACGCGCTGCACTTGCCCGAAGACCTGAAGGACCTCGTGATGGAGCGTCGCGGCATGGTGCTTGTCGTCGGCGCCGCGGGCTCGGGCAAATCGACCACCATTGCGTCGATGCTCGACCACCGCAACGAGTTAATCACCGGACACGTCCTGACGTTCGAAGATCCGATCGAGTTCCTGTTTCGTAACAAGAAGTCAATCATCAACCAGCGCGAAATCGGGTCGGACGCGCGCACCCTGCAGGCCGCGCTGCGCAGCGCGCTGCGGCAGGCGCCCGACGTCATTTTTATTGGCGAGATTCGCGATCGCGACACGATGAGTGCGGCGATCGCCTATTCGATGTCGGGCCATCTGGTGGTGGCGACCCTTCACGCAACCAACAGCGCGCATGCGCTGAACCGCGTCATCAGCTTTTACCCGCCTGAAACACGCCAAGCACTGTTCCAGGACATGTCTGTCGCGATGAAGGCAATCGTGTCGCAACGCTTGGTACGGTCCAAACGCGGGGGCCGCGTTCCCTCCGTCGAGATTCTTATGAACACGCGGCATATCGCCGACCTGATCGAGCGCGGCGACGTGCCCGCAATCAAGGAAGCGATGGAGCAGAGCCTTGCGCCCGAAAGCATTTCGTTTGAACAGAGCCTGTACACGCTGATACAGGCCGACCAGATCACGCGCGAGGATGCGTTGGCTGCGGCGGATTCGCAGAACAATCTGCTTTGGTTCATCAACAACGCCGGCAAACCGCTGTCGCAGGCAGAGCGCAAGCAGCGCGCATCCGAAACCGGACAGGACGCTTCGTTTTCCGAGTTCACGCTGAACATCTAGGCGTCGGGCGAGCGGCTGCCGCTACAATCGCGGCCGCTCCGCTCCGATGACCGCTACCCTTGAACTTGCCAAGCAGTTGATCGCGCGCCGGTCGGTCACGCCAGCCGATGACGGCTGCCAGGCGTTGGTTGCGCAACACTTGCGCTCTGCCGGATTCGAATCCGAGACCATCGCTTCCAATGGCGTGACCAACACCTGGCTGCGGCGCGGCACCGCATCGCCGGTGTGCGTATTTGCGGGTCACACCGACGTCGTGCCTTCGGGCCCTCGCGAACGATGGGCGTCCGACCCGTTCAGTGCTGAAATCCGCGACGGCGCGCTTTACGGCCGCGGCGCATCCGATATGAAAAGTTCGGTCGCCGCGTTTGTGGTGGCAGCTCAGGAATTCGTCGATGCGCACAGCGCGCACCGCGGCTCGATCGCACTTTTGTTGACATCGGACGAAGAGGGGCCCGCAACAGACGGCACGGTCAAAGTCGTCGAGCTGCTGCGCGCTCGATCTGAGCCCATCGACTATTGCATCGTCGGTGAACCGACCTGCGTCAGCGCACTCGGCGATACGATCAAGAACGGACGTCGTGGCTCGCTGTCGGGCAAGCTGACCGTCAATGGGGTGCAGGGTCACGTTGCCTATCCGCACCTGACACGCAATCCGGTTCACCAGGTGGCGCCCGCGCTGGCCGACCTTGCTGCCGAACACTGGGACGACGGCAACGAATTCTTTCCTCCGACGACGTTTCAAGTTTCCAACATTCGAGCGGGCACCGGCGCGTTGAACGTCGTACCGGGCAGCTGCGAGATCGATTTCAACTTGCGATTTGCGTCGGTCTCGAGTGCTGACGAACTGAAGCAGCGCATCGAGACTATTTTGCGCAAGCATCGGCTCGAATTTTCGGTGGACTGGACCGTGGGAGCGCAGCCGTTCCTGACGCCGCCTGGTCAATTGTCGGAGTCGATCACGCGCGCTATCCGCGAGGTCACCGGGCGTACCGCTGAGCTGTCGACCACCGGCGGAACTTCTGATGGCCGCTTCATTTCCACCTTCTGCCCGCAGGTCATCGAATTTGGCCCTACGAATGCGTCGATCCACAAGATCGACGAGCACATTGCGCTCGCCGATCTCGAGCCGCTAAAAAACGTATACCGTCGCACGCTTGAACTGCTGCTCGCCTGATATCCGCCAACGCCCAAATGAGCATCGACGCCCAAGCCAATCTCCGCACGCTGCGCGACGTGCTTCGATTTGCGGTGACGCGCTTCAACGAGGCCGAACT